>JAQWFD010000006.1 GCA_028704555.1 Desulfobacterales bacterium | reverse complement strand
ATCATATTCACGGGCTACCGAAATACCTGTCAGGCCAAAAGCCACCACCAGGCACATAAATCCCGTCAACACCAGGTAAAAGCTTTCGGATTCATACCATGGAAAAATAATTTTCCGATAAACCGGACTTTTTTTAAACCGCATGCCCCCCCCACGGACCCCACAGAACCATCATGCCAGGGCTTCACAAAAAAGCCCGATTCATCCATTTGACCGCTTCCTTTACAGAGCAGATGAATGCAGAAGAAAGCCGGCTGTTTTATTGTTTTATGAACCCTGCAGAAAAAAATCAAGCGCCTTGTCATGTGACTGCCTTCAGCGCCACGTCAAAAATCCCGCGCAATCCAGACACGATTAATTTTTGCCGAGCCGGTCATGCTGTCCGGCCCATATTTTTTTTTTACAGCGAAGCGCCATTCCTACCACATTGTTTTCCTTTATAATTCCAAACAGATTGGGGCAGCAAGATACACTACATGTAGGTTTTACAGGTTGACACACATCAATATATAGTGATATTCGGTTTTAATTCATACCGCTATCAAACACTGAGACTGTGTCCATCCGGAAATAGAATAGCTTTACACGTTCAAACATAACAAAAATTTTACATAAAAAACCGATCGGATGTCCGAAAAAATTTTGTAACTGACACACCACTTACATCTTACATTAAAAAGGGAGTTAACAGGTGTTTGAGAATATAAAAAAACGAGACGGCAGGATTGTAGCGTTTGATTCTTCCAAAATTACAACTGCAATCGCCAAGGCAGGAAACGTAACCGGAGAATTTAAAGAAAGAGAGGCCCGAAAGCTGACATTGAGGGTGCTGACCCTGACTCGCGAACTTCGGCTCGACCCCACTCCGGAAGTTGAGGATATACAGGACGTTGTTGAACGGGTTCTTCTGGATTCCCCCTTTTACAGGTCGGCCAAAGCCTATATTTTATACCGGGAACAACACGCCCAGATCCGGAGGATCACTACAAAGGCCAGTGTGGATCTGGTGGACCATTACATCCAGAAGCTGGACTGGAAAATAAAAGAAAACAGCAACATGTGCTACTCTCTTCAGGGCCTGAACAATTATATTTCCTCCGATATCACCTCCGAATACTGGCTCAACAAAATCTATCCCCCAAAAATCCGGGATGCCCATTCCAGCGGAGATTTTCACCTGCATGATCTGAGCCTGCTGTCGGTTTACTGTGTGGGGTGGGATTTAAAGGACCTGCTGAAAAACGGATTTAAAGGCGTTGAAGGCAAAGTCGAAAGCGGCCCCCCGAAACATCTTCGTTCCGCGCTGGGACAGGTTGTCAATTTTTTCTATACGCTTCAGGGGGAGGCTGCCGGCGCTCAGGCGATTTCAAATTTTGACACGCTGCTTGCGCCGTTTGTACGCTACGACCGGCTCACGTACACCGATGTCAAGCAGGCCATTCAGGAATTTGTATTCAACATCAACATACCGACCCGGGTAGGATTCCAGACGCCCTTTACCAACATTACCATGGATCTTTATGCTCCCGGAACCCTGAAAGATCAATCGGTAATCATCGGCGGCGTTGAGCAGGCTGAAACGTACAGCGAATTTCAACCCCAGATGGATATGATCAATAAAGCCTTTGCCGAAGTCATGATGGAAGGCGATGCAAAGGGCCGCGTGTTCACGTTCCCGATTCCGACCTATAACATCACCGCGGACTTTGACTGGGGCAATCCGAACCTTGACCCGATATGGACCATGACCGGAAAATACGGCATCCCCTATTTCTCCAATTTTGTCAATTCTGACATGTCCCCGGAAGATGCCCGATCCATGTGCTGCCGGCTGCGTCTGGATAACAGGGAACTGTTGAAACGAGGCGGGGGCCTGTTTGGCGCCAACCCACTGACCGGATCGATCGGTGTGGTTACGATCAATCTTCCTAGAATCGGGTATTTATCCCATACCGAAAAAGATTTTTTTGACCGATTGAAAACCATGGTTCTTCTGGCGATGGAAAGCCTTACCATTAAACGCAAGGTCTTGGAAATGTTCACGGAAAAAGACCTTTATCCGTATACGAAGTTCTATCTGCGGGAAATCAGGGAGGCCTCGGGCGTTTTCTGGAAAAACCATTTTTCCACCATCGGCATTATCGGAATGAACGAAGCCTGCCTGAATTTTATGGGAGAATCGATCACTTCGGACGCCGGTCAGGCCTTTGCGATCAAAACCATGGACATGATCCGCGATCTGATTTCCGAGGAACAGGAAAAAACCGGGGACATGTTCAACCTTGAAGCCACCCCGGCGGAAGGAACGTCCTATCGTCTGTGCATGCTTGACAAAAAAAAATATCCGGACATCATCTGTGCCAATGAAAGCGAAATTGCCAATGGCGCAGCTCCGTTTTACACCAATTCGACTCAGCTTCCGGTCAACTATACCGATGATATCTTCGAGACGCTGGCACTGCAGGATACGCTTCAGAGCAAATACACCGGCGGAACGGTGCTGCATATTTTTTTAGGAGAGCAGGTCACCGATCTGCAAACGGTAAAACAGGCAATCAAAAAAATCTCCAGCAATTACCGGCTGCCTTATTTTACCCTCACCCCGACATTCAGTGTATGCCCGTCCCATGGCTATATTGCCGGCGAACACCCCAAATGCCCGGATTGCGGCCGGGAGACTGAAATCTATTCCAGAGTGGTCGGCTATTTAAGACCCATCAAACAATGGAATGACGGAAAACGCGCGGAATTTTCCATGCGAAAGACGTTTAAAGTCGCATGAGTAAAATATAGGGTATAGGGTGTAGGGTGCGGAGTACGGACTCACGACTGAAACAGACTCACGACTTTTTTTTGACTCACAACTCTCGACTGAAGGTAAAACAATGCGTTTAGGTGGATTACAGAAAACATCGCTGATTGATTACCCCGGTAAAATCAGCTGTGTGATTTTTCTTTCCGGATGCAACTTCGACTGCCCTTTCTGCCACAATCCGGAGCTGGCAAACGGCGTGACGGCTTCTCCTGACGAGCTGGACAAAAACCAGCTGTATGCATTTCTTGAAAAGCGCCGGGGCCTGCTCGACGGGGTGGTGATTTCCGGCGGAGAGCCCACCCTTCAGGAGGATCTGTTTCTGCTATGTGAAGACATCAAGCAGATGGGCTATCCGGTCAAGCTCGATACCAACGGAAGCCGGCCGCTTGTCATTCGGGAGCTGATTGACAAGCGGCTCATCGATTACATTGCCATGGATGTCAAAACCGATCCGTTAAAGTATTGCCGGCTGATTCAAAAAAACTGCAATTTTGAAAAAATACTCTCCAGCATTCAAATTATCCTGGCTTCCGGTCTGCCGCATGAATTCAGGACAACGTGCGCTCCTGCGCTCATCGATGAAGAGGATATCCGCACGATATGCCGACTGATTCAAGGGGCCCGGCTTTACGCGCTCCAGAAATTTCACCCGGACACGGTCCTGCATCCGGATTTTTTCCAAAATAATAACGTCTGTATTAATGACGGTCAGCTGCAGGATTTCAAATCCATTGCCACCCCCTGGGTCAATCAGTGCATCATCCGTTAAACCCCCGGCAGAGGATTAGGTGAAATATTTATTTGCCGCGGATTTACGCGGATCTTTATTTTACGTTTATTATATTTTATTTCAGGCTGTTAGCCTGGACAGGCCCCATGCGTCACTGAAAAAAAAAGCCAAATAAAGATCCGTGCTTATCCGCGTAAATCCGCGGCAAAATATTTTATACTTTACGAGACCGCCAACGCTTCCCTTGCAAAATCAGCTCAGCATGATATGAATCCATCTTAGGATTATAATGACAGATATCGTTCAATAGCTGAATTGAAAATTCATCGTTATTCATTCGGCATGTGACGATCGGCTCACCGTCAATTGCCCGGTTTTCACAAAATCTGCGGATATTCCTGAATTTATACCCAATTAATGACAATTCTGCCAGACCATAATAACAAGCTCTGAACAAATGGAGACATAACCAGATGAAACTCGGAATTATTGGCCTCACCGGGTCAGGAAAGACAACGGTATTTGAAGCGCTGACACGAAACATTTCCGAATCCGCGCATAAGGGTGAAACCCGGATCGGCACGATCCAGGTGCCTGACAGTCGCGTGGATATTCTCAGCCGGATGTATCAACCCAAAAAAACAATCTATGCCCAGGTTGAATACTTTCTTCCGGGCATCCAGAGTCAGCAGGAAAAAAACAGGGAACTGAGCATATGGACCCAGGTCAGAGACTGCGACGCACTGATTCATGTGGTCAGGAACTTCAGCGTATACGGAATGCCGGAACCCGCACCGTACAAAGATGTATTGGCACTGGATCAGGAACTGATTCTCTCGGATCTGGTTGTCGTGGAAAAACGCCTGGAGCGCGTGGAGCTGGATAAAAAACGGGGAAAACCCGTGAGTCCGGAAGAAATGTCTCTGCTCAGGGAATGTCATCAGCTTCTGGAACAAGAGACCCCCCTGAGAAAATTTCCCGATATCGCCTCATCCCACCTGCTCAGAGGATATGCATTTCTGTCCGCAAAACCCATGCTCATTCTGTTCAACAACGATGACGACAATGACGACCTGCCGGATGTCGGGGATCTGACCGCCAAAGAAACCTGCATGATCATCAAAAGCAAGCTGGAGCATGAGCTGGCCCAGATGACAGAGGAAGAAGCACTGGATTTTCTCCAGGAATTCAATATCAGCAAAACGGCAACCGACCGGGTCATCAAGCAGTCCTATGAGCTGCTGGGACTGATATCCTTTTTTACGGTCGGCGAAGACGAGGTCAGGGCCTGGACGATCAAAAAAGACCTGCCGGCACTCGATGCAGCCGAAGTCATTCACTCTGACATCAAAAAAGGATTTATCCGTGCCGAAGTCCTGTTCTACGATGATCTGATCGACGCCGGTTCTTATGCCGAAGCCAGAAAGAAAGGCACAGTCAGACTCGAAGGAAAAACATACATCGTCAAGGACGGAGACATTGCCCATTTCCGGTTTAACGTCTAAACTGGAGATCAGTCAAGAGTCGTGAGTCAAGAGTCGTGAGTCTTCAGTCGAGAGTCATCTATCATCTGTCGTCTGTTTTTAGTTATCAGCTACAGTAAGGTATAATATATGAAAAATACCGTCACCACCTCGGCGCTGCCTGAAATACTGAACCGGGATCTGCAGTCCAAGTGGAAAGAATTCTGCGAAGCCGTTGATAAAAAAGGAATCTGCCTGCCGGATGATCCCGAATCAAACGAATCCCTGAAACGGGTGTTTTGTTTCAGTGATTTTGTAACGAAAAGCTGCACCCGGTTTCCCGAACTTGCCAGTGATCTGATCAACAGCGGCGACCTTGATCGGGTCTATCCACCCGACAATTATTCGCACATGATCCGGGAAAAGCTCTCGACAGTCGATGATCAGCTGCAGCTGCAGACCGTTCTCCGGAAAATCCGCATGCGGGAGATGACCCGTATTGCCTGGCGGGACCTGTCAGGCCGGGCGGACCTGAATGAAGTGATGCGCGATCTTTCGGCCTTTGCCGATGCCTGCATCGAACACGCGCTGTTGCGCCTGTATCAATGGCAGTGCCGCACATACGGCACCCCGGTTTCCTTCGATGGCAGCCAGGGGCAATTAGTGGTTCTGGGAATGGGCAAACTGGGTGCCTGTGAGCTGAATTTCTCATCGGACATCGATCTGATCTTTGCCTATCCGGATGCAGGCGAGACGACTGGCAGCGCTGTGCCGATCAGCAATGATGAGTTCTTTCTGAAGCTGTGCCGAAAACTGATCACTGTTTTAGGAACCACTACAGCCGACGGCCCCATGTTCAGAGTCGATATGCGTCTTCGGCCGTACGGAGACAGCGGCGCCCTGGCCATGAGCTTTGAAGCCATGGAAGATTATTATCAATGGCAGGGCCGGGAATGGGAGCGGTATGCATGGATCAAAGCCAGGGTCGCCGCCGGCGACAAAGCGGCCGGAAAGCGGCTGCTTGAACGGTTAAAGCCCTTTGTCTATCGGCGGTATCTGGATTTCGGAGCTTTTGATTCACTCCGGGACATGAAACACAGCATCGCGCTTGAAGTCAAACGAAAAGACCTGAAAGATAACATCAAACTCGGCCCGGGCGGAATCCGGGAAATAGAATTTTTCGGCCAGATTTTCCAGCTGATCCGGGCCGGCGTAACCCCTGAGCTTCAAATCCTTTGCATCCAGAGCGTCCTTCAGATTCTTGCCCGTGAGCATTACATTCCGGACCAGGTTTACGAAGAGCTTCAGGATGCCTACATTTTTCTTAGAAATACGGAGCACCGTCTTCAGGAGTTTTCGGATCTGCAAACTCACAAGCTGCCGTCAGATCCGGCTGGCCGGGAACGGATCGCCGCATCCATGGGATTTGACGGATTTGAATCGTTTGGAAAACAGCTCTCGCATCATCGCACCCGGGTTCAGCATCATTTCAACGAACTTCTTGCGGGCGCAAATTCAGGAAATGCCGAGGATCCGGACCGGGAGAATCTGATCCGGCTCTCGGGAATCTGGCACCACGGGCTCAAAGATGAGTCGGGGGAAAAAGTTCTGACCGATGCCGGGTTCACGGATATCACGGTCGTTACGGGGCTGATGGATTTTTTAAAAAATGACAGCGCCACCCGTTCCCTGAGCCGGGAAGGCAGGGACCGCCTCGACAAACTCGTCCCCCTCATCCTGAAGCAGGTGGGCAAGGTCAGGGAACCGGAAGCGGTGTTGAATCAAATCGTCGATCTGATCAAAACCATCGAGCAGAGAACGTGCTACCTGGCTTTGCTGCTTGAAAATCCGACGGCATTGGTGCATCTTGTCAAACTTGCCGGCGCCAGCCACCTGATTGTCTCTTTCCTGCGGCAGCACCCGGTTCTGCTTGACGAACTGCTGGACCCCCGAAGCCTGTATGCACCTCCCGGAAAACAGGAGCTTCAGTCCGAACTGAGGCGACGCCTCAAGCAGGTGCCCGCCGATGATCTGGAATATCAGATGGAAACGCTGCGCATCTTCAAGCAGGTCAACCTGCTGCGGGTGGCGGCCGCCGACATTACCGAAGCGCTGCCCCTGATGAAAGTCAGCGACCATCTGTCTTATATCGCGGAGGCGGTTCTCGACGAGGTACTCGAGCTGTCATGGAATCACCTGATTCAAAAGCACGGACGCCCCGTCTGTCAGCCCGATGACGAGTCCGCCGGAAATGGATTTGCCGTTATCGCCTATGGAAAGCTGGGGGGAATCGAACTCGGGTATGCTTCCGACCTGGATCTGGTGTTTCTGCATTCGGGAGTTCCGGGACAGGCCACCCGGGGCGGCGATCGGCCGATAGATAACACATCGTTTTATGCCCGACTGGGCCAGCGGTTTATCCATATTCTGACCGCACACACCCAGGCCGGTATTTTGTATGAAACCGATATGCGGCTCCGGCCCAGCGGCAGTGCCGGCATTCTGGTCAGCCACATTGAATCGTTTGAGGCTTATCAGCTTGAAACAGCGTGGGCATGGGAACACCAGGCACTGGTCAAGACACGGGCCATCACCGGAGACCCGCGTCTTACGGCCCGATTCGAATCTATCCGAAAAGCCGTCCTTTCCGCACCCCGGGACAAAAGCAGCCTTCGAAAAGACGTCATCGACATGAGAAACCGATTGGGAAAAGAGCTGCTCGTGCCGGACCCGGACATCTTCGATCTCAAGCAGGGTCCGGGCGGGATGGTGGATATCGAATTTCTGGTGCAGTACCTGGTGCTGCTCAATGCCTGCAACCATCCTGAACTGACACGATGGACCGATAATGTCCGGCTGCTTCAGACCCTGGCGTCTACAAAAATTATGGATCCATCCACGGCCCTCTTTCTCAGGAAGGCATACCTCAGCTACCGGTCCGTGGCTCACCGGCTCAGCCTTCAGGAAAAACCGGCCAGGGTGGAGGCCGGGCAGTTTGCAGACGTCAGAAAAGACATAACGCGCATCTGGAAAAAGGTATTCGACACCTGATTTTTTATCTTGCAGCTGCTGCAGGTTACATTGTAAAAACTCATATTCAGCCCTTGTTTGTCATTCGACTGAAAAGACAAGCCAATATATTTCAGTGTGTTATGAATTCACGCCTGCGCGGGAATGACGGGTTCGGACACTTTTTACGAATTCATCAATATTAAGCTTTCAAATTCCATTGCCCAGAGGGAAAAACGGATATGGCCCCACCCGATATGAAGACAATCATCAACACCCTGAAGGAAACCCGGCAGTTGCTCATTTCAAATTTTTTAAACTACACTGCCGTAAATTTTATGAAACATCATGCCGATGTTCTGGATGAATATTTCTGCGCCGGTTTTCATCTGAACCAGTCCCGATGCAAAACCCTATCCGCATTTCCATATGCCATCGTTGCACTGGGAGGTTACGGACGCAAAGAGCAATGCATCCATTCGGACGTGGATCTTCTGTTTCTGTTCAAACGAAGCATTCCTGACAAGGCCGTGCAGCTGATCCGGGACATGCTGTACCCGCTGTGGGATATGGGGCTCGATGTCGGCCATGCCACACGAACCTTGAACGAATGCCTCAGCCTGGCCGGTCAGGACATTGAAGTACTGACGTCTTTGCTGGATGCCCGGCTGGTATGCGGAAGCCGGCAATGGTACGATCAGCTGATGATGCAGCTGAGAAAAAAAGTTATAACCCCCGGATCCGACCGGATCATCCAGTCGCTGGTTCAGCGCAATGAAGACCGCCATCAGCATTTCGGTGATTCATCGTATCTGCTCGAACCCAACCTGAAAGATGGCCAGGGCGGATTAAGAGATTACCACACCATTTTGTGGATCGCCAAAATCAAATCCGGACTGAAGCAACCGGAAGATCTGGAAACAATGGGGTTTATGTCTCACGATGAATATCATTGTCTGACGGAGGCCCTTTCCTTTATCTGGCACGTGAGAAATATCCTGCATGCGCTTTCCGGCAGAGTATGCAACCAGCTGTATTTTGAATTTCAGATCAAGATATCCCAGGCCCTCGATATCAAAGAAAAAGATGGCCATATGCCGGTTGAAATTTTTCTGGGCACGCTTCACGAAAAAATGGACTGGCTCAAACATGAATTTTTATTGTTTCTCAATGAACAGGGCTACCGGCCCATAGGGAGGCTTCCCATGGATTCCATTGGCCGGACGGCTGACAGCGATCTTCGCCTCATCAAAAACACCCTGCACTTTGCCAGCCCGTTGAAAATTCTGCACCGTCCGGATCTGCTGTTGAAGATATTTGAAGAAAGTGCTCGTCTCAATATTCCGTTAAGCGCCGAAGCGATCCGCATGGTGAGGGAATTTTCCCATCTTGCCGATGACACCATTGTAAACTGCCCGTCGGCGGTTGAATCATTCAATCATATCCTGCTGTCCCCCGTTCGACACTTCAACGTTTTGAGTGAAATGATGACAACCGGACTTCTGGTTCAGATCATTCCCGAAATGGGGGCCATTGTCAACCGGATACAATATGACGAGTATCATCTGTACCCGGTGGACAAACACACCCTTCGGACCGTCAAAGCCGTCAAGCAGTTTACCCTTGCGCCGGAAAAGCCTGAAAACGAATTTCAGGAACAGGTATACAAAGAGCTGTCAAAGCCCCTGCTGCTGCTATGGGCCGCACTGCTCCATGATATCGGAAAAGGGGTTGCCGGAGAGGATCATTCTGACGCAGGCGCAAAACTCGTTCGGACGATTCTGGCAAAAAAAAAGTTCTCGCCGTCCGATATCGACACGGTGGCATTTCTGGTCCGGGAACATCTGACACTGATTACAACAGCGACCCGACGGGATATAAACGATGAAGAGACGGCCATCAACTGCGCGAGCAAAATCCGGGATATTGAACGGCTGAAAATGCTTTACCTGCTGACCGTTGCCGATTCCATGTCCACAGGCCCCAAGGCATGGAATGACTGGACCGGATCGCTGCTGAGAAACTTTTCCCTGAAGGTCCTCAACGTTCTGGAAAAAGGGGAACTGGCATCCAGCGAAGCCGTGGAAATCGTCCGGGAAAAAAAAGGACGGGTGCTGAATTCGATAACCGAACCGGAAGACAGAAAAAAGGCGGAATCTTTACTGAATTTTATGGCTCCCCGATATCTGCTCTACGCCAATGCAAACGATATTGTCACTCACATCCAGCTTTACAGCCGTCTGGAACATGCCGATTTTGTATGGGACATCAGCCGGTCCGAAGAAACCAATACCCGGACCGTCACCATCTGCGCCCGAGATTTTCCCGGTCTTTTTTCAAAAATCGCGGGTGTTTTCACCTTAAACCAGCTTGATATTCTTGACGTACAGGTATACACTTGGCGGAATAATATCGCGCTGGATATTTTTAAGGTCAAACCGCCGCCGGATCTGATATTTGAAAACGAACGATGGGAACGCGCAGAAGAACATCTGCAGTCGGTTCTTTCCGGCAAGCTGAATCTGTCGACTGCCCTTCAGGAAAAACTGGCAGATTACGGCAGATACATCCCCTATACATCCAAACGAAAGCATAAAATTGTCGTCGACAATGAAGGCTCCAGTTTTTTTACTATCATCGAAGTCTTTACCTATGATTTCCCCGGGCTCCTGTACCGAATTACCGATGCGCTTTTCAGATGCGGACTCGATGTCTGGGTCGCCAAAATTGCAACCAAAGTGGATCAGGTTGTCGATGTATTTTATGTCAGAGATTTTGACGGACAAAAAATCGATGCGCCGGATCAGGTGGAGGTAATAAAAATCGAAATCGCAAAGGTGCTGCCCGAAACGGGCTCACTGTAACCTGCGCCGGAAATTAAGATCAGGGTCCGGAATTGATCAGATATCCACACCCCGCGCACTTTATTTTCTGCTGTCAAAGGAGGTTT
The DNA here is from genome assembly GCA_028704555.1 of Desulfobacterales bacterium. Lineage (NCBI taxonomy): Bacteria > Pseudomonadati > Thermodesulfobacteriota > Desulfobacteria > Desulfobacterales > Desulfobacterales bacterium. The sequence continues at coordinate 111,804 of JAQWFD010000006.1, read as the reverse complement.
ATTCATGAAAAAAATTGAAGCGATCATCAAACCGTTCAAACTCGATGATGTCAAAGAAGCCCTGAATGAAATCGGTATTCAGGGAATGACTATAACCGAAGTGAAAGGATATGGCCGGCAGAAAGGACACAAGGAGATCTATCGGGGAGCTGAGTATATCGTTGACTTCATACCCAAAATAAAAATAGAAATCATTGTGGAATCTGAAATGATCGACCGTGTTCTCGAAACGATCCGAAAAGCATCGAAAACAGGCAAACTGGGAGACGGAAAGATTTTTGTAACACCGGTTGAAGAGGTCATTCGGGTGCGTACCGGAGAAAAAGGCAAAGATGCCATATAGCCGCCTGCGCAATTTTCGTTTTTTCTGAAAACATTCACAAATCCCCCCTTTTTAAACGGGGGATTTTGTTATATAAGCATTAATTTTCAGTAACTGTACCGAGCCCGATGTCATGCACTCAAGGTAATGTTTTAAAACCTCTGTTGCGGACGGACATGCAACTCACTCGAATTGAAACGGGCCTGATGCCCCTGCGTTCAACGGCATTCAGTGTTTCAAGCTCTGATTTTCTGCGAACGCTGTGCTCTCTGTAGCAAAAAAAGGGCAGTTGATTTAATCTTAAGGAGTATAATGATATGACGCCTGAACAAGTACTTGAAATGGCCCGCACTCACGGCGCCAAAGTCGTGGATATACGATTTCTGGATTTACCGGGAGTCTGGCAGCATTTTACCGTCCCGATCAGTGAACTGACCGAATCGAGCATGGAAGAAGGATTCGGTTTTGACGCATCCAGCATCCGGGGCTGGCAACCGATTCATGCCAGCGACATGATCGTGATACCGGATCCGTCCACGGCCAGAATGGATCCGTTTTTTGAAGTCCCCACCCTGGTTCTCATCGGTGACATTGCCACCCCCATCACCATGGAACCCTATTCCCGGGATCCCCGCTATATTGCCCGAAAAGCCGAACGGTTTCTGCTCAACAGCGGCATTGGTGATACCGCATATATCGGTCCGGAAGCCGAATTTTTCATCTTTGACGACGTCCGGTTCGAGTCCCGGCAAAACGGCTGTTTCTATGAGATCGATTCTGTCGAAGGCATCTGGAACAGCGGCCGGCAGGAATCCCCGAACCTGGGGTACAAGACCCGATATAAGGAAGGCTATTTTCCGGTCCCCCCGATGGACAAATTTCAGGATCTCCGGACTGAAATGATGCTGACCCTTCAGGATCTGGGCATCGATGTGGAATGTCAACATCACGAAGTCTCTACGGCCGGCTCATCGGAAATCGACATACGTTTTAAACCGCTGGTGTTGATGGGCGACCAGCTCATGTGGTTTAAATATGTATTGAAAAATGTCGCCACACGCCACAACCGGACCGTAACCTTTATGCCGAAACCGATCTTTGACGACAACGGCAGCGGCATGCACATCCATATCAGCATCTGGAAAGATGGCTATCCCCTGTTTGCCGGAAATAAATACGCAGGGATTTCCCAGGAAGCCCTCTACGGGATCGGCGGCATCCTGAAACACTGCAAGGCCCTGTGCGCCTTTACCAACCCGACCACCAATTCCTACAAACGCCTTGTCCCCGGCTTTGAAGCCCCGGTCAACCTGGCTTATTCGGGCCGGAACCGCAGTGCGGCCATACGGCTTCCCATGTATTCATCTTCACCGAAATCAAAGCGGATTGAATTCAGAACCCCTGATCCGGCCTGCAACGGGTATCTGGCGTTTTCAGCCATCCTGATGGCAGTCATCGACGGCATTGAAAACAAAATCGATCCGGGCGATCCGATGGACAAGGACATCTACAACCTCCCCCCCGAAGAGCTGTCAGTGATACCGACAACACCGCCGTCTCTGGAAGCGGCTCTTCAAGCCCTGAAGGAGGACAATGCGTTTCTGAAAAAAGGGGATGTATTTACCCAGGACGTGATTGATATGTGGATTGAATACAAAACAAAATCCGAAATCAATCCGGTCAAATTACGACCCCATCCGCACGAGTTTTTTCTGTACTACGATATATAAAAAATGACTGGCCCTTCGGGCCTTGAGGAGCGCGCTTCGCGCTGAAGGGGCGCTTCGCTTGAGGGATGGCCCTTCGGGCCGGGTAAAAAACAAAAAGCGGCTGGAAACAGTGAAAACTTCCAGCCGCTTAAAATATATCCATCGACAACTTGTGACTCACGACTCTTGAGCCTCACGACGCACGACTCTCGACTCACGACTGCCTACCCCCGCTCCATACAATTCTTGCTCAGGCATTCATCAAAGGCTACCGGATATTTTCCGTCAAAGCAGGCTTTGCAGAAATGATCCTCCGGATTCGGGATACCGGTGGCACTCAGCAGCCCTTCCAGGCTCAGATAATGCAGGGAATCCAGGCCCAGAAACCGGGTGAGTTCTTCCTCTGTCTTGCTGGCGGCAATCAGCTCCCCCTTGGTGGAAAAATCAATGCCGTAATGGCACGGAAACCGGTGCGGCGGTCCGCTGACGCGCATATGCACTTTCCGGACGCCTAATTCGCGAAGGGCCTTGACCCGGGTTCGAACCGTTGTACCGCGGATAATGGAATCCTCGATGATGATGATATCCTTTCCCCTGAGCAGCTCCTTGACCGGATTTAACTTAACCCGAACGCCGAATTCGCGCATGTGCTGGGTCGGCTGAATAAAAGTCCTGCCCACATAGTGATTTCGGATCATTCCCATTTCAAAGGGAATCCCGGATTCTTCCGAATACCCCAGCGCGGCATAAGTCCCCGAATCCGGAAACGGCATGACCAGATCGGCATTCACCGGCGCTTCCTGCGCCAGCCGCCTGCCATGCGCCTTTCGGGTCAGATACACGTTCTGTCCGAATATCGTGCTGTCGGGCCGGGCAAAATAGATGAATTCAAAAATACAGAATGACTTTTTGGCAGTATTTGGCAGGCGGATACTCCGTATCCCGTCCTTTCCGATGATCACGATTTCACCAGGCTCAAGCTCCCGGACGAAGTCTGCCTGAACCAGATCCAGGGCGCAGGTTTCCGAAGCCAGAATATAGTGACCATTTAATTTGCCGAGGCACAGCGGACGGAATCCGTTGGGGTCCTTCATCCCGATGAGCTCTCCTTCACTGGTGAGAACCAGAAACGAAAACGCTCCCTTCAACTGAGAGGCCGTGTTCACGAGGGCCTTTTCCAGACCGAATTTCAAATTTTTGACAAACAGATGAAGAAACACCTCACTGTCGATGGTCGTCTGAAAAATAGACCCGGTTTCCTCAAGCTCCTGTTTCAGGGTATGGGCATTGACCAGATTTCCGTTATGAGCGACGGCATAGGATTTGTTTCTGTGGTGGGCCTCAAACGGCTGGGCATTGGACAGAATGGAACTGCCGGTGGTGGAATAGCGCACATGTCCGATGGTGCTTCCGCCCTGAAGCTGTCCCAGATGCCCCATGTGGAATACATCGGAGACAAGCCCCATGCCTTTGTGCGCGGTGATGTTATTTTCCCTCGCCACGGCAATGCCGGCGCTTTCCTGCCCCCGGTGCTGAAGGGCATACAGCCCGAAATAGGTCAGCTTGGCGGCATCCGGGTGGTCATAAATTCCGAAAAGCCCGCAGGCTTCCCTTGGTTTTTCCTGATCAAACATGATGATGATGGTACTCCTGAATGGGTTTTACGGTCAGCGGTTTTTCCATCCGGGCTTTAATCGCCGTGGACATGACCATGGCGCCGGCCGTAGTGGTCACATAGGGAATATTGTACTGGATGGCCGCCCGGCGGATCATATACCCGTCACGACGGGTTTCATGGCCGCTTCCCGTATTGATGATCAAATCAATGTCCCCGTTTTTGATGGCATCGACCACGTGGGGCCGTCCGGACGAAACCTTTTTGATCATGGTGTTTACTATACCCTGAGAACTTAAAAATGTCGATGTCCCCTTTGTAGCGACAATTTTAAATCCCAGGCTCCGGAACTGAGTTACTGCGGCAATCACCTTTTTCTTATCACAATCTTTGACGCTGATAAACACGGTGCCCCCTGAAGATGGCAGATTCTGAGCGGCACCGAGCTGGGCTTTGGCATAGGCCGCCCCGAATTGGGCATCGATCCCCATCACTTCCCCGGTCGATTTCATCTCCGGCCCCAGGAGGGTATCCACCCCCGGAAACCGGTTAAAAGGCATCACCGCTTCCTTGACCGCCACATGCGACAGAATCTTTTCCCGGCTCAGGCCCAGCTGCTCCAGGGTTTTTCCCAGCATCACTTTGGTGGCCAGGCGGGCCAGCGGAACCCCGGTTGCCTTACTGACAAACGGAACGGTTCGGGAGGCTCTGGGATTGACCTCCAGAATATACAGCCGGTGATCCTTGATCGCGTACTGGACATTCATCAGGCCGATCACATCAAGTTCGGCTGCCATGGCTTTTGTGGCCCGTGAAATTTCCATACACATCCCGTGGCTCAGGCTGTAAGGCGGCAGAATGCAGGCCGAATCCCCGGAGTGGACACCGGCCGCTTCAATATGCTCCATGATGCCACCGATAATGGTGGTGGTCCCATCGCAAATGGCGTCCACATCCACTTCCGTGGCGTCTTCCAGAAATTTATCGATAAGTACCGGATGGCCGGGCGATACCAGCAGCGCCAGCCGGGTAAAATTTTCCAGTTCCCCCTGATCATAGACAATTTTCATGGCTCTTCCGCCCAGCACATAAGAGGGCCGGACAATCACCGGATAGCTGATCTTATCGGCTACCGAAACGGCTTCCGCCACGCAAAGCGCAATGCCGTTGGCCGGCTGAACGAGTCCGAGTTTTTTGAGCATCGCCTGAAAATGTTCCCGGTCTTCAGCCCGGTCAATGCTTTCGGGCTGAGTTCCCAGAATCGGGACCCCGGCCTCGGCCAGAAGACCGGCCAGGTTCAGCGGCGTCTGCCCCCCGAACTGGACAATCACGCCGTCGGGCTTTTCGGTTTCCACGATATGCAGCACATCTTCCCGGGTCAGCGGCTCAAAATACAGTTTGTCAGATGTATCATAATCGGTACTGACCGTTTCCGGATTGCTGTTGACCATGATGCTTTCGATGCCCTCTTCCCGCAGGGCAAACGACGCGTGACAGCAGCAGTAATCAAACTCGATCCCCTGGCCGATCCGGTTCGGACCGCCACCGAGAATCATGACCTTTTTACGATCCGTTACCCGCGCCTCATTTTCGGTCTCATACGTGGAATAATAATACGGGGTAGCGGCTTCAAATTCCGCCGCACAGGTGTCCACCAGTTTGTATACCGGCCGGATACCCAGCTGCATCCGGCGCTGCCGGATCTGCTCTTCCGTGCCGCCGGTCAGATGTGCCAGCTGAATATCCGAAAACCCATAAGCCTTGGCCTGTTTGAGAAGATCATCACTCAGGCTGCCGCTGTTGGAGATGGTCTGTTCCATTTCAACGATCTGCCGGAGCTGATGTAAAAACCACGGATCAATCCGGGTCAGCCCGTAAATCTCTTCGATGGGCATCTGCTGAATCAGGGCATGGCGCAGGTAAAAAATGCGCTGGGAATTCGGAGAAGCCAGTTTCTGTTCGATCTCGGATAACGGGATCCGGCGCTGCTCGATATCGCTGATATCCTTTCCGTCCGCGCCCAGGCCAAAACGGCCGATTTCAAGTGATCGCAGGCCCTTCTGCAGCGCCTCCTTGAAGGTTCGTCCGATGGCCATAATTTCGCCGACCGATTTCATGGACGTGGTGAGGTAATCCGGTGTTTCGGGAAATTTTTCAAATGTCCACCGGGGGATTTTCACCACACAGTAATCCAGCGCCGGTTCAAATGCGGCCAGAGTTTCACCGGTAATATCATTGGGGATTTCATCCAGGGTGTAGCCCACAGCCAGTTTGGCGGCAATTTTTGCAATAGAAAAGCCCGTGGCTTTCGACGCCAGTGCTGAACTTCGAGATACCCGGGGATTCATTTCCACGACAATCATCTCGCCGTTTTCAGGATTGACGGCAAACTGGACATTGGAGCCGCCGGTCTCGACTCCGATTTCCCGCATGATCGCGATGGCGGCATCTCTCATGCGCTGATACTCCCGATCGCTCAGGGTTTGAGCCGGCGCCACGGTAATACTGTCTCCGGTATGAACGCCCATGGGGTCCATATTTTCAATGGAACAGACAATCACCACATTGTCATGCCGGTCCCGCATCACCTCCAGTTCATATTCCTTCCAGCCCAGTACCGACTGCTCCAGCATCACCTGGCCGATGAGACTGGCATCCATACCCGCTTTGGTCTGCTGTTCCAGTTCCTCCGGATTATAGACAATGCCCCCGCCGGTACCGCCGAGGGTAAAACTGGGACGGACAATAATCGGGTAGCCGATCTGCCGGGCAATCCCGCGCGCCTGCGCCAGGGTCGTTGCGATACCGCTTTCCGGAATTTTCAGACCGATCCGGTGCATGGCCGTCCGGAACTGTTCCCGGTCTTCGGCTTTTCCAATCGACGCCAGATTGGCCCCGATCATCTCCACACCGTATTTTTCCAGCACGCCGGTTTTAGCCACCTCCACGGCGGTATTCAGACCTGTCTGCCCGCCCAGTGTGGGCAAAATCGCATCGGGCCGCTCCTGTTCAATGATACGGGAGACGACTTCGGCAGTGACCGGCTCAATATAAGTACGATCCGCCGTTTCCGGATCGGTCATGATGGTAGCCGGGTTACTGTTGACCAGAACCACCTGATAGCCTTCTTCTTTCAATGCCTTGCAGGCCTGGGTCCCGGAATAATCAAACTCGCATCCCTGGCCGATGATGATGGGGCCGGCGCCGATAATCAGAATTTTTTTAATGTCAGTACGTTTGGGCATGGCTAAAACCAGAGACTTTCATGTTTAGGGTCACGGAAGGAATAAAACCCACAAGTACTGCGCAGGATTTTCGGAGTCTCGCACACTCGCTTACCTGTTCGTCTTCAAGGCGTATCAAAGCGTGCATACTTGTTGTACGTACGCTTTGATGCAACGCCGAAGACGGACGAAAAGACAAGCAAGGCTGTGGAATTTATTTTTTTCGGGACCCTCAGTTCGTATGAATCGCATACCGGGTTTTGTATTCGACAGACCCGGTTCAGAACATCGCCATCATATCTGCGAATTGCGCAAACAGATAATCCGCATCATGGGGACCGGGGGACGCCTCGGGATGATACTGAACCGCAAAGACCGGAAGGGTCCGATGCCGGAAGCCTTCGAGTGTATGATCATTTAAATTGATGTGGGTGATATCGACATCATGCTTCCGGATACTGTCGATATCCACGGCAAACCCGTGATTCTGGGAGGTGATTTCAACACGCCCGGTCTGAAGATTTTTTACGGGCTGGTTGCCTCCCCGATGGCCGAATTTCAATTTAAATGTCTTTGCCCCCAATGCAAGCCCGAGCAACTGAATTCCCAGGCAGATACCGAACATCGGACGATATCCCAGCAGCTCACGTATCGTGTCGACCGCGTACTGAACCGGTTCGGGGTCCCCCGGCCCGTTGGACAGAAAAATACCGTCGGGGGCCAGATGCCGAATCGTTTCAGCCGTCGTGGATGCCGGGACCACAAGCACCTCGCATCCGGTCTGTTCAAGACGCCTCAGGATATTGTACTTGATACCGAAATCAAACGCGACCACCGATGGCTGGATTCCTTTGAAATTCCATATCCGCTTTCCCGATAAAAGCGCATCCAGGGTACAGGGAATCGATCCGCCCTGACGCCAGAAACAGGGCGATGAAATGGTAACCGTTTTCACGAGATCCATTCCGACCAGAGACGGAGCGACCGTTGCCTTCCGAACCAGAGACAACGGATCGAGATCCTCTGTGGATATCACGGCCCGCATGGCGCCGCATGTCCGGATATGACGAGTCAACGCCCGGGTATCGAGCTGATCGACACCAAGAATCCGCTGCGCTTTCAGATAATCGGCCAACGTATCTGTGGACCGGTAATTGCTGGGAAAATTCTGGTATTCTTTCACGATCAATGCCGACACCTGGATTTTATCAGATTCAACATCTTCCGGATTGACGCCATAACTGCCAATCAGCGGCCAGGTCATGGTCACCATCTGACCTTTATAGGACGGGTCGGTCAGCACCTCCTGATAGCCGGTCATACTGGTATTGAACACTATCTCTCCGGAAGTCTCGCCCGGTCCGGTAAAACTTCGGCAGGCAAATGTCCTGCCATCTTCCAATGCTAACAATGCTTTCATCGTATAATTTTATCCGCCTGTCATTAAAAATTAGCATGGCCCAAAATGTTGGATGGAATATTCACCGGTCACAGCGGCCCTAACATAAACTATTTTTCAAAATCATCAACAGAAAATATGAAACCGGAAAAAAATCCGGAAACCGATTCAGCGTGCCGTGACATTCCTACGCCAACGGACTGTTTTCCTTCAAATCCCATATACCGCAGGGACAGGCTGACGCACAGAATCCGCAACCGATGCACAGAAGATCATCAACCCGCATTTCAAAATCCCCGTCCCCGGTTTCGTTCCGGCTGATCGCCGCCTGGGGACAAATTTCAACACACAGGCCGCAATCCCGGCAGGTTCCGCACGACGAGCATTGCTCTCCGCACTGGTTCATATCATCGAAGCGGGTAATTCTCGGATCGAAATATTCCAGGGTAATCCGTTTTTTGTCGATCATCGTCCGATCGGAAAAAGACGGTTTTTTCCCGTTTAACATATCGATGATGGCTGACGCGGCTTTCCGGCCGGAGCCAATTGCATCGATCAACAGACCGGGTTTGGCCATATCTCCGATGGCAAAAATTTTGGGATCCGACGTCCGGCCGTACTCATTGACCCGGACAAACCCGCGCTCAACCGCCACACTCTCGGGCAGAGAGTCCAGATCCGGGGCATCGCCGATGGAGACAATCACGGTATCGGCGGGCAGCACCTCACCGGTGGTCAGCCTGACGCCTTCAGGAATAATCTCACTGGTAAAGCAGGGCCACTTAAACGTTGCCCCGATGGCCACCGCCTCATCGCGCTCCTTGCCAAAAGATGCGGGCTCCTGAACATCGATGAGGGTAATGTCCCTGGCACCAAACCGATAGGCTTCAGTGGCCACATCACAGCCCACATTGCCGGCACCGATGATCACAACTCGCTTACCCGGGTTGGCCTGACCGGCTTTTGCAGCAACCAGAAATTCCAGTGCGGTTATCATCCGCTCTTTTCCCGGCACCGGCAGGGTCCTGGGTTTCTGGGCGCCTCCGGCAAATACCACAATATCGTAGTCCTCACGGAGCCGCTCCACATCCGCCCGGTTCAACCGTTGCTGAAGATGAATATGCGGCACCACCTGCCGAATCCGCTTCAATTCGGTAGAAAGCACCTCTTCGGGAATACGGCTGGAGGGAATTGCCGACGAAAGCTTTCCGCCCAATTCAGGAGATAAATCAAAGACAGTGGCTTCAACGCCTGACTGGCGCAATTGCCAGGCCACGGAAATACCCGAAGGCCCGCCTCCGATCACGGCAACTTTTTTACCAGATAGCGGCGGCATTTCGGGAAGTGAGGCACGGATACTGGCCTGTCCCAGTTTGGTCACATCGATCGCCGGCATGGCCGCTGTCTGCCGTGTACAGTTCTGCATGCACAGATTGGGACACAGGTAACCGCAGACCGTTGCCGGAAACGGCGTATAGGACAACGCCAGATCGATGGCTTCATCCAGACGACCTTCCCGTATCAAGGCCCAGCGCTGCTGTACCGGAATCCCGGCCGGGCAGCCGGCTTCACATGGCGCCATATACTGGCGATTTTCCCAGACCGGAACAAACCGTCTCAACTCGCCGCTGGTAATCACCGGAATCGGGCTTCTGTCCAGATTCGTAAGATCTCCAATCAATCCGCCTTTCCCAAGTTCCTTATCCCAGATGTCTTTTCTGAAAGCCGCCATGGATCGGCGTTCGATGAGGCTTTTTTCCTGAGGTGTACGGCAGGTGATCAGCTGCCACTCACGGCGGTCGGAGAGCATTTCAAACAGCTCACTGCGCCCGATACATTCCAGGTACGGGTTCAGTTGTTTGATCAGCCAGTCCCAGTCCTCATCTGAAACCGGAACCTGCCTGGCATCCGACTGACTGAAACCGCCGTGCGGGCCACGGAAAAAGACCTTCCCCCCCACCATACCGACCAGCGGCCGATAGCCCAGAATATTATCCGGATTTTGAGGCTCCACCCCGCAGATCACGGCAATGCCGCCGGCCATAAACTCTCCGAAATAATCCCCGACAGAGCCCAGAACCCACAACTGCGGCGGGGCAAAGCGAGGATTTTGCTTGGTCATGGTCATGCCGCGGGCGCCGATACTTCCGGCTATATATACGGTTCCCTGTGCCATGGCATTTGCAACGCCATTGGACGCATTGCCATGAACGACAATGTCGGCACCGGCGTTGAGCCAGCCGACATCATCGGAAGCCGGCCCCATCACATCGATCCGGGTACCGAAAAATCCCATGGACCCCAGCCGCTGACCGCTGTGCCCCTCAACCATGATATGAACCGCTTCACTTCCGACCTTCCACAGACGCCCGCCGATTCCGTGCTGACCGAAAGCATCCACTTTAATATATCGGTATCCCCGGGCCACCGCATTCTGAACCATCTCTTCAAGGACCCGCGACTCAAGCCTTTTGCCGTCTATTTTCCCTGAAATTGCAAAATACTGATTTTGATTCTGGAAACTTTTCATTTTTTTCATACCTCTTTAAAATATTTTGCCGCGGATCTACGCGGATCATCGCGGATCTTTCTTTTATGAAGAATAACCAAAACTTCTTTTGAGCTGATCTTTTCTATCCGCGTAAATCCGCGGCTTATTTTTTTGCGTTTTTTGTGACTTTTTACGGCTATCAATCTTTGGATTCCGTTTTTCATGCTCTTCGTGGTCGGTTTAAAAATGAAAATTCATATACTATCAAGTAGTTATCACTGTTTCTCCGGATGGTGCAACCGTCGAGGGCAGCCCGATGGCTGCCGATTTTTAATTGGCATCGGCTGGCACAGCGACTTTTTATTTCAGTTCAGCCAGAATCACACGACGTACTTGATATCGAGTCGCTGAGCCGCATTAAAATCACTGATTCCGAGGGCATCGGACATCCCGATAGGCAACGATGTCGATCGGCCAAGGGGCGCAATGATTTTCCTGAATTCAGTATCAAAGCTCAAAAATACATCCACTACCCGCTGGGCCACCAATTCCGGATCCAGACGCCTGTACAGCCGGGGATCCTGGGAGGTTATCCCCTTGGGGCACTGGCCGATATTACAGATATTGCACCGGTCCGACTCTGAACCCAGACACCCGGCAGCAGCCTGCATGATATATTTGCCGATCTGAACCCCGCTGGCTCCCAGCATGATCAGTGCGGCGGCATTGGCGGCCAGGTTGCCGTTTTTTCCGATACCCCCGCCGGCAATCAGCGGAATTTCATTCTGCTTACCCAATTTTACCAGATTCAGATAACAGTCCCGAATATTGCTGGCAATCGGATGCCCCATATGGTTCATGGAAACGTTGTATGCGGCTCCTGTGCCTCCATCTTCCCCGTCGATTCCCAATCCTGAGGCATAGGGATTTCGGGTCAGGTTATTGAGTACTGCCAGAGACGTGGACGTTGCCGATATCTTCGGATATACCGGCACCCGGTATCCCCAGGCCATAGACATGGACTGAATCATTTTAGCAACCGACTCTTCAATAGAGTACTGGGTCTGATGCGTCGGGGGGCTCGGCAGGCTGATACCTGCGGGCACGCCCCGTATGGCCGCAATGAGGCTGTTGACCTTATGCCACATGAGGAGTCCGCCATCACCGGGCTTGGCTCCCTGCCCGTATTTAATTTCAATAGCACACGGATCTTCTTTCATCTCCGGAATGGCATGAATGATTTCATCCCAGCCAAAATACCCGCTGGCAACCTGTAAAATCACATGTTTCAAAAACCGGGACCGCAGCAGCCTGGGGGGGCACCCCCCTTCCCCGGTAGAAATTCGTACCGGCATGCCCAGTTCTTCATTCAGGTATGAAACGCCCATCTGAAGCCCCTCCCACATGTTGGGAGACAAGGCGCCAAAGGACATGCCGCCGATTATCAGGGGATAAATTTCCCGGACCGGGGGTATCCATCCGTTTTCCTTCAGACATTTTAAATTTTCCTCAGGCGGCAGCACCCGGCCCAGCAGCGTTCGGATATCAAATTCATGACGCCCGGCATCCAGGGCCGGATCTGTCAACATGGAAATCCGAATAAACTTGATCTGGTCCAGCAGGCTTTCCGAATTATTACGGCGACCTCCGCGGCGGCGGGGCTGCCCGCCCCGGTCGATATGAAGACGCAGCTTATCGGCTTCGTCGCTTTTGGCCGGAATGATCGCGTCATTCGGGCATACCAGGGTGCACATGCCGCATCCGACACAGCTGTAAGCCGGATCGGTTTTCTGACGAATACCGAAATACAGACTGAAATCATTGGCTGGAGTCTGCAGAAGACCCAACGAAGTCGTTACCGTCCGTTTCCGGAAGGCTCCCAGCTCGATCGCCTGAACCGGACATACGGCGCAACAGCGTCCACAAAGCGTACATTTATCTTTATTCCAGGAGATCTGCCAGGGCAGGTCCTTGATGCTTAAGCTGGATGGGGTAATGATTGCATTTGACAACATAACTTAACCTCCTGTCGATCCGGACCCACAATGACCGTATCCTGGTGCATGGGTTGAAAATCTCTTGATTTATCCCGATCCGGAATCGCAAAATCCAGACCGCATATTTCTGAAGAAAACGCGTAACGTCCCGGTCGTCCGCCGACCACTCCGGGTCTGAGCTTCTTGCGGTCCTGGACCATGAACATCGAATAATCGGGCAAGGACCCGATGACACAGTTCGGACCGTCAATAATCAGCCTTCGGCATGATCTTTTCAGCTCTTTGAGCAGCAACGCATCGGGGTGTCCTTCGATTTCATGATTCTGAAGCGGGGTGATAATATGTTTGTAGGACTCGATATCAAGCCCCAGCCGTGTATACATATAATGAAGAATATGGGTAAAAACCTCCGAATCGGACTGATAGCCGCCATACCCCGAAAAGCCTCTGGACTCCAGAAACTCTCTGACCGGGATAAAGGCCGTATTTTCGCCATTGGTCATGGTGGAAAACCCCTGAATAAAAAACGGATGGCAGGCATACAGATTAATGGCATAATTTGTATTCTGCCGGCCCTGAGACATGATAATCCGGGCTTTGAGTTCCTTTCTGTCCAATCCGAGATAAGTGCCGACTTTGAGGGGGTCACCGATTTCCTTGATCATGATCACATCCGGCCAGAACGAAAACACGATCATATCCTGGGTTTTTTCGCCCATTTTGCGAAGTGTTAACCGGATATCAAAAAGTTTTGAGGCTTTCTCATCCTCGGTCAACCCATCCCACGCCTCGGGATATTCATAGGCCCGAACCAGGTATTTATCTCGTTTAGGGACCCCGTCCGGCGGCGTTTTCGGCACTTTTATGGACAGTTTGTATTTGGTCATGAACCCGATATCCATCATAAATTTATCCAGAGTTTTCAATCCCTTTTCGCTGAAAATTCCGGACAGGATCGGGCAGTTTTTCATATCCTCAAAGGGTCCGCCAAGATCCCTCAGAAGCAGTCCGACACCGGACCCGTCATGGCCCTCCCGCATGACGTCAAGCGCCTGAATAGCGATCATCGGTGACAAGGGCTCTTCGCTGGTTATCGAAAATAAACGGCACATATAGTTTCTCCTGATACTGCCGGAACCACTTGAATACAATCCAATTCCGGGCATTGGCCATCACGTTAATATTATCTTACACTTCACGTTTCAGATGTTTCGTCCAAAACATCCAAAACGTCTTTTCCTGATCAAAGCCTGGATTTTTTAATGCAAAGAAGGGAATGAAATCGAGCGCGATCTGATCATCGTGTTCAAAACGGATGCGATAAATTTGATTTTCCTGAAGGGTATTGTGCTTGTGTTAACCCCTTTTTTTCAAAACAAAAATTTAACCCATTTTAGAAATTTTTTCATTTTATTTCAAGCCCAAAAACATCGCCCCCGTTTCCCGAATAGCCACTCCTCCGCATTTCTGCTGTCCTGAAAATCCAGAGTTCTCGCCTCGTAAAAGGGTAATCAAATTAGATGCAATATATATACCACATGCAAAGCAACAGACCACGGAATAGACATATTTATTATATTTTCAGGGAGTTTTCATTAAGGGATAAGAAAAGCGCCGGGGGAAACCGAGGCGAGACATGCTACATTTTTGTAACTTATCCTTAATGTCCTACATTTACGTAGAAGATGTAAGGGCTACCCGAAGAAACACCGCTGTTTCATCAGGCAGCCCCGAATCGGCCTGCCGGTTGCATACACACTTGAAAGCATGGGCAGGCTCCGCGAATTACCGTTTAATTCTGTGCATAGGAAGACACTTCAAAATCCGGATACGCGTCTCCCCCGTGCTCTTTGACATCAAGGCCTTCTATTTCTTCCTCAGGGGTAACCCTCAACCCGCATGTTGCATCGAGAATTTTGAACAGAATAAAGGCCGTGAAAAACGTCCATATGAAACAGGTACCAATTCCCAGCACCTGAACCCCGATTATTTTTGCTGATGTTCCCCCCATATTAAAAATGCCTGCTGCCAGCGTTCCCCAGGCCCCGTTTACACCGTGAACAGAGATCGCACCGACCGGATCGTCAATCCGGATTTTATCAAAGAACAGTACCGAAAGGACCACCAGGATACCCGCAATCGCGCCGATGATGATGGCACTGGTCGGAGATACCGAGGCGCACGGGCTGGTAATGGCGACAAGTCCGGCTAACGCGCCATTAAGACTCATCCCCAGTTCAGGCTTGCCGAATTTAATCCATGAGGTTATCATTGCCAGAATACAGCCTGCGGCAGCAGCCAGATTCGTATTGACAAAAATCATGGCGATATCTTTATTGGCCGCGGTGGTCGAACCCGGGTTAAATCCGAACCATCCCAGCCACAGGATAAATACCCCGAGAGCGGCCAGCGGCATATTATGACCCAGAATCGGCTTGACCCTGCCATCCTTGCCGTATTTGCCGATCCGCGGCCCCAGCACGATCGCACCGGCCAGCGCGGCCCATCCCCCCACGGAATGAACCACCGTGGAGCCTGCAAAATCGATGAATCCGAGCTTTTCAAGCCATCCACCGCCGTGAAACAGGCTCCCCCAGGCCCAGCCGCCAAATATCGGATAGATCAATGCGCTGACGAGAACACTGTAAATCAGATAGGCTGAAAACTTGGTTCGTTCCGCCATAGCGCCGGAGACGATTGTGGCGGCAGTTGCTGCAAACACAACCTGAAACATCCAGAAGGCAAGCACCCACGGATCACCCCCGGGAGTAAAATCACTCAGGAAAAACCCGCTTGTACCGATCCATCCGGTTTTGGATACCCCGAACATCAAGCCGAACCCGATTGCCCAGTACGCGATCGAACCCATTGAAAAATCCATCAGGTTTTTCATCATAATGTTGATCGCATTTTTTGCCCGGGTGAATCCGGCTTCCACCATGGCGAATCCGGCCTGCATGAAAAATACAAGGGCCGCCGCAATCAGGGTCCACACATAGTCGGCATGGGTCTGAACAAGATCTATGGCGATTTTATTGGATTCTGGTGTGGCCGGAGCATCCCCGGCCCACAGACCGCTGATGGGCAGCATCATAAAAATAAACAGATAAGCGATCGTTTTCATATATTCATTTCCTCCTGAAAATGACATTTTCGTATTTACGCCAACAGTTGACTTCCTATTGCAAAGTTCTGCTGATTGTTTATGGCAGTTCATATGGCTTCATTGCCCGTTTCGCCGGTTCTGATTCGAACGGCTTCTTCTATCGGCAACACAAAAATCTTACCGTCCCCGATTTTACCGGTGGCAGCATGTTCTATGATTGCCGAGACCACTCTGGAAACCAGCGTTGCCTCGACCACCACTTCGATCTTGATCTTCGGCACAAAATCCACCTGATACTCCGCCCCCCGGTATGTCTCTTTATGTCCCTTCTGCCTGCCAAACCCCTTGACCTCACTGATGGTCATTCCTGTTACCCCGATTTTGTTAAGCGCATCCTTGACTTCGTCCAGCTTGAACGGCTTTAAGATGGCTTCGATTTTTTTCATGGCATCTTTCTCCCTTTTTTTTATTTAACTGTCGTATTATTCATTCCCGGGATCGTTTAGAACGAATCAATGAGCAAATGCTGTGCCACACCCGTGGCGCAGCATCAAAAAAAAAAAATAACCCACTGTTATAATAGATTATTTAGTCGTATATTTTATATTTTCTAATCTTTACGGCCCAATAAATGCCTACATTTATGTATTTTTTAGCAGATTATTTACATTTATGCCGGGTACAGTCTGCTAATTTCATACCAATCCGTATTATACCTGACAGATGCGCAAGACCCCGGCCAGCCGTGCGATTCTGAAATCACCTTCACGATCAATCAAAAAAACACCACAATCATTTCACTATTTGCCGTCTCTCCTTTTTTATCCGCTTACTGAACCGCAAATTGAACGATATTGACAATAAAGACGTTTAATTTATATAATTTAACGTGTTGTCATTCGGCGCGACCCCATATTGTTTCACTGCGCGCGACGATAGCTTTCCTCGAGATTGCCGGAAACAATTTTCCACATTTTTGTATATTCACTCATCCGTTCAAACACAATTGTAGATCAGCATTCTGTAGCTAAACCATCATTATGTTTCTAACCATTCGATTTTTATTGATATTTAAAATTTTTTAAAAAATGGCACATGATTTGCTTTCTAATTTAGAAACTCCATTCCGGGTGAATCTTTCCCCGGTTGTGTATATAACTAAAATGCGAAGACAAGCAGGAGGTCAATTCATGATAAATGCCGGAGACACATCCTTTATGTTGATATCCTCAGCGCTCGTGATGTTCATGACACCGGGGCTTGCATTATTTTACGGCGGCATGGTCCGCCATAAAAATATACTGTCCACGCTCGTTCAAAGTTTTATCTGTCTGGGCATCGTATCCATCATATGGATTTGTTACGGCTATTCGATGGCGTTTGGTCCGGATATCGGCAGTTTCATCGGCAACCTGGACTGGGCCTTTCTGAACGGCGTCTCATTGTCTCCGGGCCCATACGCAGACAGCATCCCGCACCTGCTTTTCTGCTGTTTTCAACTGATGTTCGCCATCATTACCCCGGCGCTGATTACCGGTGCATTTGCAGAACGCATGAAATTTTCAGCCTTTTTGCTGTTTACGGTTCTCTGGACTACATTGGTGTATCTTCCGGTATGCCATTGGGTCTGGGGCGGCGGCTGGATCGGAAAAATGGGCGCTCTGGATTTTGCCGGCGGAACCGTCATCCACATCAATTCGGGAACCGCTGCGCTGGTGTGCGCATTGATGATCGGCAAACGAAAGGGCTGGAGAAAAGAACCTTTCATGCCGCACAATCTGTCCCTGACAGTTCTGGGAGCAGGGATACTGTGGTTTGGCTGGTTCGGATTCAATGCCGGCAGCGCGCTTTCCGCAGGCGAGACCGCTTCCCTGGCATTTATGAACACCCAGCTGGCAGCCGGTTCCGCAGCCGTTTCATGGATCATATCCGAATGGATATTACACGGAAAGCCAACCACTCTCGGCGCTGCATCCGGAGCCGTAGCCGGTCTGGTGGCCATTACCCCGCCGGCCGGATTTGTCGGCCCGGTTTCCTCGGTCATCATCGGACTGCTGGCCGGCGTCATCTGTTACCTGGCGATAAGCCTGAAAAACCGATTCAACTACGACGATGCGCTGGATGTTGTGGCTGTGCATGGTATCGGTGGTTTGTGGGGGGCACTGGCAACCGGATTGTTTGCCTCGGCAGCCATGAATCCAGGCGGTGCAAACGGTCTTTTTTTCGGCAATCCCAAACTTCTTGGTTTTCAATTTATCGGAGCACTGGCGACGATTCTGTTTTCGGCTGTCGTCACCGCCATCATTTTAAAGGGAATCGATCTTACCGTCGGGCTCAGAATCACCGATGAGGATGAAGTTCAGGGACTGGATCTGTCACAGCACAGTGAAGTCGGCTTTTCACTCTAATCGGAATAAAAAATCAGAAGGATCTGATCATGATAAAAAAAATTGAGGCCATCATAAAACCGTTCAAACTGGATGCGGTTAAAGACATCCTGAATGAAATCGGAATCCAGGGGATGACCGTCTCCGAGGTTAAAGGGTATGGGCGCCAGAAGGGGCACAAGGAAATTTACCGTGGCGCGGAGTATATTGTCGATTTTATTCCTAAAGTTAAAATTGAAATTTTTTTGGCATCGGACCGGGTTTCCCAGGTCGTAAAAGAAATCTGCCGGGTGGCGTACACCGGAAAAGTAGGAGACGGAAAAATTTTTATCCTGCCGGTTGAAGATTCCATTCGGATACGAACCGGGGAAAAAGGGGCAGACGCTCTGTAATAAAAGAACGTTTATTATCATCATCATAAGGAGATAAACCAATGACACCCAAACAGGTACTCAACATGGCGCAGGAAAACAACGTTAAAGTCGTTGACATTCGTTTTCTTGATTTTCCGGGAATATGGCAGCATTTTACGGTTCCTTTGAGCGAACTGGACGAAACCAGCTTTGAAGACGGATTCGGATTTGACGGCTCAAGCATCCGCGGCTGGCAGCCGATTAACGCCAGCGACATGCTGGTGATACCGGACCCGGCAACCGCACAAATAGACCCGTTCTTTAAAGTTCCGACCCTCGTTCTGATCGGCAACATCGAAGATCCGACGACCCGTGAATCGTATTCACGCGATCCCCGATATATTGCCAGAAAAGCCGAGGCCTACCTGAAGACCACCGGTATCGGAGATACCGCCTTTATCGGACCGGAAGCCGAATTTTTCATCTTCGATGATATCCGGTTCGAGTCGGGCCGAAACGGTTCGTTTTATAAAGTCGATTCCATCGAGGGCATCTGGAATTCCGGCCGGGATGAAGGCCCCAACCTGGGGTATAAACCCCGCCACAAGGAAGCATATTTTCCGGTACCGCCCACGGACAAGTTTCAGGACCTTCGGACCGAGATGGTGCTGACGCTCCAACAAGTGGGAATCGATGTCGAATGCCAGCACCATGAGGTGGCCACAGCCGGACAGTCCGAGATCGATATGCGGTTCAAGCCCCTGCTTCAGATGGGCGACCAGCTCATGTGGTTCAAATATGTATTGAAAAACGTCGCCTATGCCCATGGGAAAACCGTCACATTCATGCCCAAGCCGCTGTTTGAAGACAATGGCACCGGCATGCATACGCATATCAGCATCTGGAAAGACGGAAAACCGCTGTTTGCCGGCGACAAGTATGCCGGCGTCTCGCAGATGGCGCTTTACGGCATCGGCGGCATTCTCAAACACTGCGGCGCACTGTGCGCGTTCACCAACCCGACGACCAACTCTTACAAACGTCTGGTACCCGGATTCGAAGCCCCGGTCAACCTGGCATACTCGAGCCGGAACCGTAGCGCCTCGATTCGAATCCCCATGTACTCGTCTTCGCCCAAGGCAAAACGACTCGAATTCCGGACACCGGACCCGTCGTGTAACGGATATCTGGCATTTTCCGCCATACTGATGGCCGTTCTGGACGGGATTGAAAACAAGATCGATCCGGGCGAGCCACTGGATAAAAACATTTACGATCTTCCACCGGAAGAACTGGCGGAGATTGCCTCCGCACCGGGCTCTCTGGAAGAAGCGCTCGCTGCCCTGAAGGCGGATCATGACTTTTTATTAAAAGGGGATGTATTTACTCAGGATTTAATCGATAAGTGGATCGAGTATAAAACAACAAATGAAGTCAATCCAGTCAAACTGCGTCCGCATCCGCATGAATTTTTCCTTTATTACGATATATAAAAGGAGAGCGCCACTTCGTGGCTGCAGGAGCGCTTCGCTTTAGGAGCACTGCGTTTGAGGACCGGCCCTTCGGGCCTTGAGGGGCGATTCGCTTGAGGGAAGAGGCGGATCAATGGCGATCTGCGGCATGAACAACGCCGGAATATAACGATTTATGATTGAAACAGGTGATATGGGTAACAGTGAGAAATTATCTTCGTATTTCCTTCCTCGATCCATCGTGTATTCCGGCGTTTTGCAATATATTCCGTTTGCCCTTCCTGACACTTCGTTCATCATCGATAACATATCGTATACACACACAATCACGACATTTTGGCACAGTTGTTGACCATCAGGATCTTGCTGAAACGGCAGTCAGTGCTTTCAGGTGAGACATCACGCGCCAGGAAAAGCGTTCATCCTGACAGGGGGATATGGCATTATTGGTAAACAGGGGATCGGATTGAAGATCGTATCGCGAGGATGACACCGCACGGTCCCAGAGACGGGTACCGGGGATGGGGGTATAATGGGCCAGAATTGGCGTGATGCCGCTTTGCTTGACTACCTGTACGGACGCTTCAACCGACTGGATGCATTGACCGGGAAGCCCCACAAGCAGATAGGCCCCGACCTGATCGCTTGTAAAACCGGCGGCTCTCAGATATGACACGGCCTGTTTGAATTCAGTTTCGGTCACTTTTGCATCCAGCTGCGAGCGCTGATCAAAACCGGCGGTTTCCAGCCCCAGACGAAGGGTTATAAACCCCGCGTCAGCCATCAACCGTGCCAGATCTTTTGTTATTTCCCGGATATGAACCGCGTTCGGCGTATGAAACCGCAGAGGAAGTCCCAGTCGGATAATCTCTTCAAACAGCGGCCGCGCATGACGGTCGGAATCCACGAGCAGCGCATCGTCATAAAAAACGAAATCTTCGATTCCATACCGCTTGTGCCAGTAGAGGAGCTCTTCGACAACCAACCCCGGCTCCCGCCTCATGAATTCAGGATCGAGAATGCGGGATGCGCAATACGCGCAGTTGTACGGGCAGCCTCTGGAAGTCAGAACCGGCACATAATTAATGGAGTTTTGCAGATAAAAGGCCGGCCAGGGATAGGTGTCGAGATTTTCCGGATCAAATTTCAGCGGGACGGACACGCCGGTCACATCAGCGATCCGATCCAGAATGATCCCGTCTGCAGGACCCGATACGATGATATCTGCACCGGAGTGGATTGTGGCATGATCCCGGCAGAGGGTTGCATACACACCGCCCAGGATTACCGGTACGTCCGGAAACTGTTCCCGGATCATACCAATGGTTTCCTGTACCCCCGGATACCAGTAGGTCATAATCGATGTCACCATGATCACATCCGGCGCCGGGAGGGACTTCAGATCCTGCCTGAACCATTCGGGCCGGATACCATATCGGGAAAAATTGCGATCGACATCTTCAAGCCCCCGGGGCTTTGGAAGCGGTGTTTTCAGATACGGGCCCCTGCCGTACCGGGCAGAGGGATCGGTTTTGGGCGCCCGTGGGTGAAAGCGGTCCAGACAATCGATGTAATGAACAACAAGCCCGTGACGCTCCAGAATCGATGCCAGCGTAAGAAGCCCCATGGGCTTTGCCCAGAAATCATATGCGGCAAAATCATGAATCCAGGGATTTACCAGAAGAATATGTGGCACATCGTATTTCACAGGAAAAAATCAGCCTTCTGTTTCGTCTGAAAAATACTGCATGGATACTTTTTTTAATTCTCTGCGGCTGAACAGCAGGCTGCAGGTATCAACAGAGGCCTTTTCTTTCAGGCGTTGAACAATTTCACGACAGCTGGCTTCATCCCTGCCGTGAACCATGGTATACAGGTTATAGGGCCAGCGGTCTGAGGGATCGCGGCGGTAGCAGTGCGAGACCTCTTGAAACGAGGCCATGATCTGTCCCACCTCTTCCACACGCGTTTCCTCCACCTTCCAGGCCACCATCACGTTGGCGGTAAAGCCTGACCTCTGATGGCGCAGCGATGCGCCAAAGCGCCGGATAATCCCCCGGTCAGAAAGGGTTTTGACCGTGTCCAGCAACGTCTCCTCGGAAATACCCAGCTGCTCGGCCATTATCAGATAGGGACGTTCTATAATCGGAATATCGTCCTGGAGTACACGGATGATCTTTTTTTCAAGTTCAGTCAGCATGACGGACACCGCTATACGATACAGGTTAAGGGTTATGAGATAAGCGTTCGGGGAAAAGCCGTCTGATATCCTCTTCGGTGGCCTGACAGATGCCCCGCTCGGTGATAAAACCGGTAACCAGCCGGGCCGGGGTTACATCAAAGGCAAAATTCGCCGCCGGGCTCCGGGGCGGAGCAATCAGCACCTGTGTCGGTTTTCCCCGATCCACACCATAAACATATCGAACCTCATCCGGGTCACGCGCCTCAATGGGAATCTGCCCGATCCCATCCGTCAACTGCCAGTCAAAGGTACTGGACGGAAGAGCCACATAAAAGGGAACATGATTGTCCCGGGCAGCAAGCGCCTTGAGATAGGTCCCGATTTTATTGGCCACGTCCCCCGTTCGGGTTGTCCGGTCAGCGCCGACAATCACCATATCCACCATGCCATGCTGCATGAGGTGTCCGCCGGCATTATCCGTAATGACGGTATGATTGATGCCCTGCCTCCCAAGTTCCCATGCAGTCAGCCGGGCTCCCTGGTTAAGCGGCCGCGTTTCATCCACCCAGACATGGACATCGATGCCCTGTTCATGCGCCATATATATCGGCGCCGTCGCTGTTCCGTATTCCACACAGGCAAGCCATCCCGCATTGCAATGCGTAAGAATATTAACCGGTCTTCCGGCTTTTGCCCGACTGATCTCATCAATCAGTGCCACCCCATATATTCCGATATTTCTGCAATTGTCAATTTCAGTTTCAACGATCTTCTCAACCGCGGCACGGGCGACCTGAACCCTGTCCGATGCAATATCCGCCGCTAGCACCTCCGCCAGAACCTGATCAACGGCCCAGGCCAGATTCACCGCGGTCGGTCTGGCCGTTTTTAAACGGGCGGCCTCATTGATCAGGTAACCTTCCGAGATATCTTTTCCGCTGGAATTCACCGCAGCCAGATACAACCCATATGCACCGGTCACACCGATCAGGGGCGCACCTCTGACCACCATGGACTTGATTGCGACAATCACATCATCGACAGAGACAAGGTCCACAACCTCACATGCGTGCGGAAGCCCTCTTTGATCAATCACCTTGACAATCGTCAAATCCTGCGCCAGCCAAATAGGCCTGAGGGTCGTGCCGTATGTTTCCATCACCAGATAATTCCATGATAAAAAAAGTTGAGACCCGATATCTTCCTGTGATAATTGATTCGGAAAAGGTAAACATACAAAATATCGAAACGAAATGCTATAAAAATAAGAGTCGTGAGTCGAGAGTCCGCAGTCGAGAGTCGTGTGGCCGCAAGCGTGAATCATGATTTTTGGCCCTCGACTCACGACTCTCGACTCACGACTCACGACTCACGACTCACGACTGCCCCCGAAAGGCTCCCGATGCCCGAACTGGAAACAATGATCAACGACAGGGTTCATGATTATTATTGGAACATGGATATGAACTGCGCCTCAACGACGCTGAAAATTCTCTCGGAGATATTTATGATATCTTTGAACCGCCAGGTCAAAGATGCGGCAACCGGGATGCACGGCGCCGGGCAATATGGCGCTCAATGCGGTCTGGTGGAAGGGGCCTTGATGTTTATCGGCATCATCGGCAGGGCAAAGCAGATCCCGGATCAGCAGATCATCGCGTTATGCCGGGACTATGCAAGGCAGTTTGAAGCCCGGTTCCACAGCCTGATATGCAGGGAACTCCGGCCCCGGGGATTTAACCCGGATAATCCGCCACATCTGTGTGAACCCCTGACGCGAACGGCCATCCGGTTCGATATTCATTTTATTTCGGATGCGCTGCATATCCGGATATAAGGATCTTAAAAAACCATTCAGGAATACAAACCGTCGACATCATGGCTCACGGCCTAAGATGCCGACGGGTCCCAAATCATCCGGTTACAGCTTCGGATAAAGCGAGGCGATCATATCAATGGCTTCCGGGATGCTGAACTTTCCGGTATTAATGACCATATCATAGTTCATCGGGTCGGCGATATCGGCATTAAAATACTTCCGGACAAACGCTTTCCGGTCTGATTCCGTGCGAATGGCCCTTCGCCTCGCCTCTTCTTCAGGAACACCGAACTCGTTGGCGATATTTTTCACCCTGACATCCAGCGCCGCTTCGATTCTGATACTCAGCTTCATATCTTTCGGGATAATAAAATTTGCGCCCCTTCCAACGATGACGGCCCGACCGTGCTCACCGATGATTCCGACCACTTTCATCAGATGCTGCATATACTGATCCGGCCATAAATGTCTCGAATCCACAAGTGCTGACACCCACTCGTGCAAGGTTGACACCCCTTTTTCATCAAGCGTTTCCACTAATCGGGTACTGATATTGGCACTTTTTGCCATCTCGTGAACCACTTCCTGATCAAACAGATCCAGACCCAGTTTTTCAGCAAGCCCTCTGGCAATCAACCGTCCCCCGCTGCCGGGCTCCCTGGACAGAGTGATGACGGGGTAATACACCTCTTTCTTTTTCTGTTGAGCAACCATGGCCTGCCATTTTTGAACCTGTTCCTCGATAATCTGCTGGATAGAACGGCTGACTGTTTTCATAATGCCTCCTTTATCCTGTTCAAACCTGGTATCACACTTCAAAATTTTTCTGCACCATGAGCATGAAGATGTTTTTCGAATTCATATGACTTTCGTCATAACAACCACTTGATAAAACGAATCACACCGGTATAAAAGAAGTAATGCCAAACTGATTTTAACCCGTAAATGATCTTTTCGAAATCTGGATCGGACACTGGCTGGTGTCCTTTTTTATGGAAAACCAATGGATGGTCGAACCGTATCGGCAGAAATAAAAATGTTACCCGATGGTCATAATGAATGTTATTTATAATTTATGATAATACACAAATAGTGTCAAGGCGAAAACACCTTACTAGACATCTGTCTATCCCTGCCGTTCTGACTTTAACTCACGAGGCAGCCAGATATTTGTTTTATTCATTCAGGCATTCTGTTAAAATTAAGCGCTCAGTAAGAATGAAGCGCACCGTCTTGCAGGGGCCCTGAGCCATACACCATTTAGCAGCACATTTCCTCCTTCATTCCTGAACCCCGCGGCCATTTTCATGGCCTGACACTCGGCATTCCGGCTGAAAGAAAGCGCTTAAGGAGGCATTTTGTTTTATAAATCCAGAAAATTTCAAACCGGCTTCGCGTTTTTACTGGGTCTGATCGTTCTGCTGCTGCCCATATCCGAAGGCACAACGTTTCGCATCGATGGAGACAGCCCCCGCCAGATGCTTGACCAGGTACGCAAACAGTTCTCTCCGACCCTCCGGAATGATTCAACAGGCCCGGGCTACCTGATAAAAACAAAACCGTCATGCCACCTTAAATTACCCGGAACATTTCTCCTGAAAAAAACGCAGGAAGTCAGCCTGTCTCATATCCATATCGAATTTATTGACGGCCTTTCCCCGAAAGCGAAACGGTTTCTGGCGGTACTTGCCGTATTGATCTTTTTATTTATTACCGAGCCCGTTCCCCTTGAAATCACGGCAATCTGCGTCGGGGTATTTCTGGTGATCATGCGGGTCAGTGAGGTAAAACAGGCCTGGGCCCCTTATATGCATCCGGTCGTCGTGTTTATCATGTGCTGCCTGATTTTCGCCATTACGCTGGACAAGGTCGGGCTGACCCAACGCCTGGGTTATTTTATCATCAAAAAAGCCGGAACCGGAATCACGCGGTTTACATTCACCATAGCAATTGCGCTCGGGCTTGCATCATCGATCATTCATGATGCTGCCGCCTGTGCGGTTGGAATTATCACCATTCTTCCATTGATGAAAGCAGCCGGAATAGACCCCCATACCAACACGGCAAAATTCATGATGCTCTCCATCCCGTTCGCATGTTCCTGTGGCGGAATGGGTACGTTAATCGGCGGCGGCCGCTGCATGGTGGCCGCCGCGTTTCTGAAAGAATTTACCGGAATGGAAATCAGCTTTATCGACTGGGCACTGTATGCCATGCCAGCGGCCGTGGTGACCGTTCCCGTCTCCGTGCTGGTGGTGTATCTGGTCTTCCGCCCCGACCCGGCATTGCGTCTGCCTGAATTTAACGAAAATGAAGCCGGGCCATGGACCCGTTCGGAAAAAAAAGCTTTTTTCATCATCCTGACAACATTTATCCTGTGGGTGACCAAGGAATATCACGGCGCAGACTATTCGGTAACCGGAATGCTGGGCGTTTCCGTGCTGGTTCTTTCCGGAATTCTGAAATGGGAAGACATTCACGTCAATCTGGAATGGGGCACGGTTTTATTTATTTTCGGCGGAGGGATTTCACTGGGACTTGCAATGGGCTATTCGGGGGCGGCGAACTATCTGGCCCATCTGTTTTTCCCCGTCCTGCACAACGGCGGATGGTTTACACTGTTGATCGGAATCTGCATATTTGGTGCACTGGCGACCAATATCATGGCCAATGTCGCGGCCGCAGCTTTGATCCTTCCGATTGTCATTCCCATTGCTCAGCTGGAAGGTGTCAACCCGGCGCTGCCGGCCCTGTGCCTCGGAACCGCCACATCATTTGCCATGCTGCTGGTGATCGGATGTCCGCCCAATGCCATTGCATACAGCTACCGCTATTTCAAGGCCTCTGACCTGACCCGGGCCGGAATTGTCGCCACCCCCGTTCTGCTGGCCGTCCTCATTTTTGTGGCATCCGTCTGGTGGAAATTCCTCGGCCTTATATGACTGAAAACAAGGAGATTTTTTCATGATAAAAATCCCGATACAGGTCCTTGTCGTGGATGATGACAAAGAATTTGTAGATATGATTTCATCCCGGCTGGGAAAAGCCGGTGAAAGAGTCACGCCGGCATATAGTGGCCATGAATGCCTTGATCTGCTTCGCAAAAAAGATATCGATGTCGTCCTTCTCGATATCGGCATGCCCGGGATGAATGGCATACAGACGCTGAAAGAATTGAAACGACAGTTCCCCCTGGTGGAAGTCATTATCATGACCAGCCACGGCTCGATCCAGAGTGCGGTCGAAGGGATGAAACTCGGCGCCTTTGATTACCTCCTCAAACCGACGGAGCTGACTGAACTGCGCGAAAAGCTTGAACAGGCGAGAACTCGGAAAGAGGAACATGCCGACCGGATCAGACGAGCGGAAACCCGATTTTTCCTGAGAAAAATCGGCGATGTCTGATCGCGTAAAAAAACGTTCTCTAAGTGATGCAGATATGATATTAATTACAGCTGTCCTATCGATTGAATAGGATTAATGCCCGCGTGAGCCGCTCAAGACAGACGATCTCCATGCGCATTTCATATGACTGAAAAAATTCAGGAAAGTGTTTAACCGTTCCATGCAATCCCTGCTGAGCTCGCCGGATAACCGGTTCAAATTTCTATCGCTGTCTGCATCTGTTCTTGCTACGGTCATCGTCACCTATGTGGGGACACCACCATCACCTTTGTCAACGGACTGTACTGCAGTTATTTCAACCGGACGGAAAATGAACTGATCGGTCAACGATTCTTTGACTTCATTCCAGAACATGAGCAGGAAAATATCCGAAAGCATCTGGCCTCTTTTACCCCCCGACAACCGGTCATCAACTATGAGCACGAAATCATCCGGACGGGCGGACAACTGGGCTGGCAGCACTGGATCGACCGGGTATTTTTTGACGCGCAGGGGAATGTGACCGAATTTCAGTCCATCGGAATGGACATCACGGAACGTAAACAGGCCGAAATAGAGCGACAGAAAAGTGAATCTGCCACTGCCGCTGGGCATTGTCAAGAAACTTATGATTGTCATCGATGGATCTTCTAATGGTAATGCCAGAAAACTCGATGAGAAAAGAATCGCCGGGTTATGCACAAATCCGGCAGTGTCATTGCCGAAAACCGGATCCGCATCACCGGCCAATGCATCACATATTCGTATTGACAACAGAAGCGCAGTCAGTCCCCGAAACGTCATTCCTTTTAACGACGATTTTAAGGATTTTTAGCAGCTTGCCCCTTCCTGTGCGGATTTTCTCCCGGCGGGAGGACGGCGGAACGCTATCGCTTGAGGAGCACTTTGTTTGAGGCAAAAGATAAGAAGCAAACCGGTTTTATTTTGTAACGCCCTCAAGAAAGCAAAGCGCCCGCCCCTCAAGCGTAGCGTCCCTCCGCCGGGCTGGCTTCACCCCCAAGCTCCCGGGGTTCAAAAAATCATTTTTGAATACCTGAAAAACGGTTTGAACCCTTCAGCGATTTCAAGCCGGATGCTTTTTGCATCCAAGATGAAAAATTATTTATTGCAAGACGCATTTGATCAATATAGACTGATTTTATTTGGTTTGATTGCTGTCAATTGATCAACGGTAAGCTTCCAGCCAATTTACAATTATCATTTTCGCTCCCCCGCTCAACAGAATCTCGCCACGATAAATTTGCATCTGGAGGCTTTTATCTTATAACATCCTTAAGAGCGCAAAACTCCGGCCCGGGTTTCCTGAGAAAAGTACGTAAAAACGACTGTCCTGATGAAGATGGTACTCCGGGTTCGTAAAACTTCCTGAATTTCATGAAAGGGTCTTACGTCAGATGAAAACACATTCTTTTCTGCGAACGATTGAAGACCTGAAACCGGGTGATCATGTGTGCAGTATTTACAAAACCGATCAGGAGTACAGAAAAGCGGTTACGCTGTTTTTGCGACAGGGCCTGAAACGAAATGAAAAGCTGCTTTATATAGCGGATCAGGACCAATTTGAGACGATCATCGGGTATTTTAGAAGTGATGGCATCGAGATTGACGCCCTGCTGAGAAGCGGTCAACTGGGTGGCGTTTCTCTTGAAGATGCCTATCGAACAAAAGGCATTTTTGATCCTGACCGGATCATCAATCTGATTCGCCGTAAAACCGAACCGATCTTACTTGAAGGCTACAGTGCCCTGCGGGTAACCTGCGATCTGACAAAAGCCATTGAAGGGCTTCATGACGCTGGGCAGGTGATCAAATATGAGTCCGGGCTGAATGCATTCCTGACCGGCAGTCCGTGTCTGGTCCTTTGTCTGTATGACAGACGGTATTTAAAACCCGATCTTCTTTTATCTGTGTTGACCGTACATCCAAAAGTGCTGATAGAGACGGAAGTGATCGAAAATTTTTATTATATGCCGCCGGAAGAGATGCTGTCTCCGGATGTTTCTGTTAAAAATTTAAACCGCTGGTTGCATAATCTGGCGGATCGCAAACGACTGGAGATGGAATTGATAGACAGCGAAAAACATTATCGCTCGTTTTTCGAGAACTCGCCGATTTCATTGTGGGAAGAGGACCTGTCGGATGTCAAACAGCATATCGTTCAATTAAAAAAAACCGGAGTAAAGGATTTTGAAAAATATTTTAAAACACATCCTGAAGAGGTTCGTCTCTGTGCCGGATTGGTCAACATCGTCGATGTAAATGAAGCGACCCTGCCGCTTTATAAGGCAAACGACAAAAAAGAGTTATTCACTTCTCTGGATAACGTTTTTGGTGAAGCGTCTTATGAGGTTTTCAAAAAAGAGCTGATTGCCATAGCCGAAGGCTGCTTGACATTTGAAGGTGAGGCGGTAAACAAAACGCTGACAGGGGAAACAGTCGATCTTTCCCTCAAATGGTCGGTAGCTCCCGGGCATGAACAAAGCTTATCAAAAATACTGGTATCTATCATCGATGTCACCGAGCGCAAACGCGCAGAGATGGCTTTAAAGGAAAGTGAAAACCGATTTCGATCGATCATCGAAAACACGCAGGCCGGTTACTTTTTAATCGATAAGGACGGCATCATTCAAAATGCCAACCAGGCCCTGGCCAAGCTATATGGTTTCAGTGCCGTCGATGAGATTGTCGGCAGGCATTTTAATATATTTCAACAAAGCGTCGATATCGAGCATGCAAAAAAAATGTTTTCCGGTTTAAAAAATGGAGATCAGCAATATCTCACAGGGGAACTGAGCAGAAAATGCAAGGACGGCTCGACAGGATATCACGTCTTTTCCGCACGGCCTGTCATCCATTCACAGGAAACGACCGGCATCGAAGCGTTCATTATCGATACGACCGAGCGCAGGTACCTGGAAGAAGCGTTGCGGGAAAGCGAGAAAAAGTATCGATTACTGTTTGAGAAAATGCTCAGCGGTTTTGCCATGCTTGAAATGGTTTGTGACGAAAATAAACATCCGGCTGACTGGCGCTACATTGAGGTAAACCCTTCCCATGAAAGGCTGACAGGGCTTAAAACTGATAAAGTTATCGGCCGCACCGTCAGAGAATGCTTTCCCGGTCTGGAGGACTCATGGTTTGAAAACTTTGCCCGGGTCGAACAAACAGGCGAGCCCATGCAGATTACTGGCTATCTTAAAGGACTCAACAGTTGGCAAAAACTTTTTGTTTATCGTCCAAAGCCCGGCTTTATTGCCTTCACATTTGAAAATATAACCGATGCCAAAAAGGCTGAATTGGAAAAAAAGCGGCTTGAGGACCAAATTCGCCAGGGTCAAAAAATGGAGGCGATTGGCACCCTGGCCGGGGGTATCGCCCATGATTTCAATAACATTCTCGGGATCATTCTGGGAAACGCTGAATTGGCACTGACTGAAACAGTAAAAGGCGGGACCGTTCATACCCGGTTTGAAGAAATAAAAAAAGCCTCTTTACGGGCAAGAGAATTGATCATGGAGATCCTGAATTTCAGTCGCAAATCCCAATATATTCGAAAACCTGTAAATGTGGTTCCGATTGCAGAGGAATCGTTACGGATGTTGCGTGCCTCCATACCGAAAAGCATCGAAATCAGACAATCTTTTTTGACAACGACCGATACGGTTTTGGCCAATCCAATCCAGATCAATCAAATTCTTATAAATCTGTGCACCAACGCCGTACAGGCAATGAATTACGAAGGGATTCTGCAAATTACAATCGACCAGGGCAATCTCGAAGAAAAAGATATCAAAGGGGCTCAAGATTTAAATCCGGGAGATTATTTAAAAATTTCGGTTAGCGATACCGGCTCCGGAATAGAGCCGGAAATAATTGATAAAATATTTGATCCCTACTTTACAACCAAGGCAGTCGGCAAAGGCGCGGGCATGGGCCTTGCTGTGGTTTATGGCATTGTCAAAAGCCATGATGGGGCAATTACGGTACACAGCAAAGTCGGAAACGGATCTGTTTTCAACGTGTTTTTGCCTGTTATTGCGCATGTGGACAAACCGGCGGCGGATGAGCTGATTAATAAACCCTTTCCAACCGGAACAGAAAGAATCCTGTTTGTCGATGACGAGAAAATGCTGCTGGCTGTGGCCAAGCAGATGCTGTCATCACTGGGTTATAGCGTCAACTGTCAAAACGATCCAGGAGCGGCACTGAACCTGTTTCGTTCAAACCCGGACACATTTGACCTGGTCATAACCGATATGACCATGCATGGTCTGTCCGGGCATAAACTGGCGGTCGAGTTGATGAAAATTCGTTCAGATATTCCGATTATATTATGTACCGGTTTCAGTGAACTGATTGATGAAGACAAAGCGATGCAAATGGGAATCAAAAAGTTTCTGATCAAACCCATGGGCATCAGAAACCTTGCCGAAGCTGTCCGGGAGGTGCTGGATAAAACATAGATCACCGCACTCACAGAAAATTATGACATATCCATTTAAAAGGGGCTGGTCCTCTGTGATCTCTGTGGTTCAAAAATATTTTCCCAAAAAAACAGGCAAAGATCCGCGTAAATCCGCGGCTGATCCTTCATTTTACCAACTCAACGATCAAGTGCGGAATCAGGATTTAAATAACAGCCAGGCCACATAGGCGGCATAAATACTGATCAGGACCAGGCCGTCTTTTCGTGTCACTGTCAGCGTTTTTCTCATCATCAACCACGGCAGAAAGCTGGTAGCCATCATGACCAGGTAATCGATGAACAGACCGCTTCCGAAAAAACCGCCGGAAATCTGAATCGGCCGTACGAGTGAAGCCGTGCCAAGAACACCGAG
Organism: Desulfobacterales bacterium; assembly: GCA_028704555.1. Lineage (NCBI taxonomy): Bacteria > Pseudomonadati > Thermodesulfobacteriota > Desulfobacteria > Desulfobacterales > Desulfobacterales bacterium. Next base: position 79,485 of record JAQWFD010000006.1, on the reverse strand, counting down.
AATATTAAACACGTTGCTGCCCACCAGATTACCGATACTGATATCCATCTCTTTTCTCACCGCCGCAATCACAGAGGTGGCCAGTTCCGGCAGTGATGTACCCAGGGCAACAACCGTCAGGCCGATAAACTTTTCACTGAACCCGAAAACTTTCATGATGGCCACCGACGAATCGACCAGGAAATCAGCGCCGACAACCACTCCGGTAATACCGGCAACAACCAGCCCCGACTGTTTAAGCCTCGACCCCGCAACCATCCTGTGCCCGTCCGCGTCACCCGGAGCGTCTTCAACCCTGCCGGCAGCCCCCCCTTCTGCAGCGCTTCTGTAGTTCAAAACGGTATACACGATGATCCCTGCAAACAGCGTTGCCCCTTCAACCCTGCCGATCATCCCGTTGATCGAAATCAGCAGAAGATATAAGGAAATTCCCAGCATCACCGGAATATCGCGGCGGATAACGGAGCGATGAGCCCGGATAGGCTGCACCATGGATGACAGTCCCAGCACCAGCGCGATATTACAAATATTGCTTCCCACCACGTTTCCCACGGCGATCATGCTCTTGCCTTTGATCGAGGAAACAAGACTGACCACCAGCTCAGGCGCTGAGGTTCCGAATGCCACCACCGTCAGGCCGATGACAAGCGGACTCAGTCCCAGACTTCTCGAAAGGCCGGATGAGCCCTTAACCAGCCACTCGGCCCCGTAATACAGCATGAACAAGCCAACTACGAACAGCACAACATGTTGCGTCATTTCTTCAGTATCCTTTGAAACTTTATTTCCAATGGCATCCGGCGGGAGAATTTGGCCGCCGATTTCACCTTATATTGCTCGGCCTCCACGGCGGTCTGATTCCTGAGCCGTTGCCTTGAATATCCGCTTACAATTGCCTGCTGACTCTGTCGAATTCAAATCCGATGGTATCTGCAACTGGTCTCACACACCATGACACATTCACAAACGCGATGTTGTTTTCCTGTCTTCCCCATGGATTGGCACCAGGATGATTCATTTTAAAACCGTAAGCGCCGATGCATCCGGTCTGGCTGCGTTACGAAAGCCCGGACAACAAAACCGGAACAACAGCGTTTTAAATCAGGCAGTTGGCGTTTTGGCCACCTGCGCCATTCTGACGCATAAATTCCGGCTTATTTTTTAATTCCGAATTTTCGGCGGTGTGATGCAGCCTCTAAACGGAACAAAGGGAAGCCTGAGCATATGGAGGGGTATCGGCAGAGGCGATCAAGCCTATTTTTTTATTTTCCGATGGAATCCACACTTCATAAAAAGGGCCACGCAATCCGGGCAAAGCTGTGTTCCCCTGGCTTCCTCGACGATCTGGAGCGCCTTGTCCACGGGCATACCTTTCCGGTACGGCCGGTCACTGGTCAACGCGTCATAGGTATCGGCCACAGCGGTCATTCTCGCCCACAGAGGAATGCTGCCCCCTTTAATGCCATGGGGATACCCCTTACCATCGATTCGTTCATGATGAGATAAAACAATTGGAATAATATCGGAAAGACTCGGAATGGATTTGAGTATATTGGCGCCAATCACCGAATGCTGCTTGACGTGCTCAAATTCTTCACCCTCCAGCCGTCCGGGCTTCAGAAGGACATTATCCCGCACACCGATTTTCCCGATATCATGCAATCTGGCCCCTATGGTCGCCGCTTCTATTTCTTTTTTGTCCGCACCCGAAAGAGAGACCATCTCGGAAACGATAGCCGCGACCGACTCGGAATGGCCTTTTGTATATTGATCCCGTGCCTCCAGCGCCGATATCAGACTGGTGATGCTGGCCAGCATCAGGTTCCGCTCCATATCCAGACGTTCCTTTTCCTTGAGCAGCAAAAGGAAATGATCGGAGAGAAGCTTTTCGATCAGTATCAACAACTGATCCATATTAATGGGCTTGACCATATAAGCGGTCGCCCCGTACTGCGTCATCCGCTTCATATGCGCCCGGTCACTACAGGCGCTGACGGCTACGAAAGGAATATCGGCCCACTGCGGATTCTGATGAATCGCTTCACAAAAGTCCAGACCGTTCATCTCCGGCATATCAATATCACTCAAAATCAGATCCGGCCTTTGTTCAGCAATTTTATTCAGGGCATCCTTTCCGTTCTGAGCGGAAAGCACCTGATATCCTGCCCTGGCCAGACCGTTGCTCATTATTTTACGGATACAGAACGAATCATCTACGACCATGATCCGCTGACGCTTTCGTGTATTGAATCTGGACAGCACATCTTCTGCGATTGAATTCAGACTGTGCCACGCATCATTTTTTGAGACATAAGCGGCTGCGCCCGCATTATATCCATCGCTGACATGCGCATCCGTATCAAAAGAACTGAGCATAATAACGGGGACCGCATGTGTCTGGGGATGGCTCTTTAACCGTGAGCACAAATCACATCCGTTCATTCCCGGCATTTCATAATCGGTAATGATTAATTCGAATTCACCGTTCACCGCACATTCAAAAGCGGCCTGTCCGTCAACCGCCTCCTGGATCTCGGCATTCAAGGGCGATAATAGTCTTTTCAACCCCAAACGGACGGTTGAACTGTCATCGACGATCAAAATACGATTTTTCTTCACCAGCCTACCCCCAAAAAGCAGCCGAGACGATTAACCTTTTTTAAACTACTTATAAATTGTTCTCTGCCACGTCAAGTAAATTAAAATATCATGTATAGAATTATGGATTATGACACTGCCAGGATATCCCTGCGCTTTTATATCCTCAGCACAAACCATACCAAAAACTTATTTGCCGGCCACTTTATCCATGAAATCAAGGGGCACAAGCGTTTATCCCGAAACGAGTGCTATTCAAATTTTTCAAATAACTGCCCGTCGGTTTATGATAAAGTGTTAAAATTTGCTATTTTCGCAAATTCAAACCATTTCAACACGTCAAGACGGGCTATGTCCCAACAACCCAGACCGCCATTGTGTTTGCCAGTTCGAGGACCTTTTTACTGACCCGGCCCATGATGATTTCCTCGACAATATTTAAGCCGCGGCGTCCGATAACGATACTTTCAAAACCACCGGATTTGGCCTCCTCGATAATTGCTGCCGCACGACTCATTCTCAGGGTTAAAACCCTGGAAGTCACATGCCCCGGATCAAATCCGGATCTGACAAGTGCGGCGGTGGCCTCTTTAATGGCCGGCCCGATAATTTCCTGATTCAAATCCAGCCAGGTTTTTTCCTGTTCCGGCAAAAACAGTTGATCCGATCCGACCTTAAAACTGCTTAAAGACTTGATCACATGACAGACCTCCACCCGGCAGCCGGATGCCCCGAGCAATTGCCCGATGGAATCGATACCTCTTGCGGACTGCACTGAACCGTCTATACACGCCAGGATCTTTTTCGATACGGGCTTGCCGCCAACCACCACCAGGGGAATTCGCGGAATTTTATCAATGAGCCTGATGGGCGTACTGCCAATCAGTATGTCTTTCAATTTACTGAGCCCGCTTCGACCAACGATTAACGCGCTATAGCCATGTCCGACTTCTTCGATAATATCCCTTGATATGCCATAGCACTTATGCTGAATCTTTTGATGAACGGCATCCCGTGGGAAACCGTCATCTATCAACACCTCAACGGCTTTTGACATAAAATCCGCGATAAATTTTCGCCGATCTTTCTTCCACCCGTTAATTTTTGGCAATTTAGATTCCAAAATTGGCATTTTCCCCATATCCAGGAATATATCCGGGATATCATTTTCTACATGAAAAAAAACAATCTCCGTCTGTTCAACGGGAAACAATGCACCCACATATTGAACCGCGCCAAGAGACTGCGGGGAACCATCAACAGCGATCAAAATTTTTTTACGACTGTTTTTGCCCTTCACATTTCCTCCTCTGGAAATTAAGTTATCACACCCGACCGTCATCAAGCTGGCAACGGGTTGACAGCCGGCCGTGGATGGTCGAAAGGCCGCCTCATATCCAGCTGCTTCACAAACTTCAGCTCCTTGCTCCGTCCGGCAAAGGATGAAACGAGATACAAAAATTGAACCGATACGAAACCGTACAGCCGAAAGGATGTACTTCTCTGCAGTTTTTTCCAGAGATACCACAAGGCAGTGTCCATCCATAGATTCGGTCTTCACCGGATGGCCTCCACCATGTTTCCGATCCGAAAACGAGTTCACCCCGGATCAGGAAAATAAAGGCGTTGATCGCCGGAATCAGATGAAACGGCCATGGATGCAAACAAGGTTAAAGACAACGACTGGAGCCTGAAAACATGTCCTGTTTCAGGACGGACTCACCTGATAACGATCAGGTGAGTTGATGATATTTCGATCAGAAAGGACTAAGGCAAGAAGAAGGTCACGGATATGGCGTAAATATCATTATCCTTTCGATAGGATTATCTTTACATCTGACGCCACATTCAGTCAATATCATAGTTCTTTATCGACGGCGTCGTAAAAAAACCCGTGCGCGGTGCGCTTCATTCCGTATTCACTGCGGTGCAGACAACGGCACTTCATCTCACGAAATTCGCGATGCCTTGAAATTGAACTTTTTACTTTTCCGTCTCGATTTTAAGTTTTTACGAGTTCATAAATGGTGAGCCCATTTATCTGTAGACAAACATGAGTTAAATATGCGCAATTTCACCCCTGTTATTCAGTACTATTTTACCGGCCCGATCGGCATGACGATTTTGCCGTATATTTCGTTTAATACCTGCGCCATTGCCGCATATATGGCTGAAAAACCGCAAACGATGCCTTCATAACCCGCAATATGCTTAATAGTAACACTGCCGGTTGCATCACCCCAGGCCAATAAAAAAAACAATACCGTCAGTGAAAGGAAAACGAACTGAAGCGCTTTATTAACTCTGAGCGTTCCGATATACATAAAGAATGTAAACAAGCCCCACATAAATAGATATGCCGCCATTGCGCCGTTTGTAGGTGCCTGCCACAACTGGTATTTAGGTATAAGAATCAGGGCAACCAGAGATAACCAGAAAAAGCCATAGGAAGTAAACGCAGTTGTTCCAAATGTATTATTTTTTTTCCACTCCATGATACCGGCAATGACCTGAGCAGTCCCCCCATAAAAGATGCCCATAGCCAGAATCATCGAATCCATTGGAAAAAAACCGGAATTATGAATGTTTAAAAGAACCGTTGTCATACCAAAGCCCATCAACCCGAGAGGCGCCGGGTTGGCATGCGTATCTACAATTGCTACTGTATCTTTTGCCATTTTTCCCCCTGCTAAAACTAGTAAAAAGGGGGGTGAAATTGCGCTGTGCAGGAATGTTATATCGAGCAAATATATACATTTCATTCGCAAGTCAATAATTAATTGACTTAAATACCATCATGTTCTCTGAATTTAAGAGTTTAAGCAATGGCAAAAGGACTCGATTTACATCTTGTCTCTGACCGGTTATCTGCTATCGGCGGTCAGATGTCGGGTGGCCGAAAGCCGGGTTTCAAAAGCAGGCGGTATCCGGCTTTTCAGAGACCCCTTTTGGGTATCTAAAAAAGCGCTCTGATAATTAACTGACATCCGCCTGCGATGTAACGGCTGATCCGATACCGTCTCTGCAATTGGGTTTGATGTTTTCTGAATATAATTTTTGGAAATCTGTTCTTGCTTACCGGAATGGCAGAAGCTATCCGGATAACCGAAGGGGATCTTCTCACCCGCCCCCCAACAAATTATATTCACGGCTATTGATTCACATGTCAATTTATGCAAATAATCAATGGTTGATATAAATCAGAGTCCATCATTCATAAATCCAATTTTCCGAAGTCGGGCGCTGACAGGCGGTTTCAATCCAAAAATGGGATTTTTACCAAAAAACAATAAAATCAAAAGATTGAGAGGAGACGTGCCAAATACGCCGCACAAACAACCCCGCAGATTGGCACAGATACCAAACAGATAAGCGCAGACCTGAAAAAGGCCATTGATGGGATGGAGACAGGTTAACCGTAACAAACCCTTAACCGGCCCGAATCAGACGGCTCGGGAGTCAGAAATCACAGGCCAGCTGCAAAAAAGCTTTGAACATTCAGCAGCGCTGGATATCATCACCGCTTCGTCGAAACATGACAGTGCCCATTTCTCGCTATATACGATTTCAGGTTTCCGGCAGCTGAAGCGACAATTTATATTGCTGACTGAAATCCGTATGATGGGAAATAATATCGCTAAACCACAACAGGAAGTATTGAGGTATGGCTAAACCCAAAAACCCGTCTGACATCATGAAAAACCGCGCCAGACGGGAGCATAAAACGTTTATCAGCCGGATGCTCGGCTGGATGGTATGGATTGCTATCTGCCTTGCACTGTTTGGAATCATTTCCGCTGCCGGGGTATATACGTACTTCAGCCGGGATCTTCCGGTCATTTCATCGCTGAAAGACTACCGCCCCCCCATAATCACCAGCGTATATTCGGATGATAACCGAAAAATCGCGGAATTTTACAACGAGCGGCGAATCGTGACGCCATTTACCGAAATCCCGGAAATGCTGACCCATGCATTTATCGCGGCTGAGGATGCCCGGTTTTACAAACACAAGGGCATTGATATGGTCAGCATCATCCGGGCGTTTTTCAAAAATATTGAAGCCGGCTCCATTGTTCAGGGCGGAAGCACGATTACCCAGCAGGTAACCAAATCGTTCCTGCTGACCTCCGACCGGACCTATACACGAAAAATCAAGGAGGCCATTCTGGCCTACCGGATCGACAAGGCATTCAGCAAGGAGGAAATCCTTTATCTGTACCTGAACCAGATTTATCTGGGACACGGAGCATACGGCGTGGAAGCGGCAGCGGAGAACTACTTTGGCAAATCCTGCCGGGAACTGAATCTGGCAGAATGCGCCGTCTTAGCCGGCCTGCCTCAGGCGCCGAGCCGCTACTCGCCTTTCAAATATCCTGAAAAAGCGAAAGAGCGCCAGATCTATGTGCTGAACCGGATGGTGGCCGAAGAGTACATCACCAACATCGAGGCGACCGAAGCCATCGGCACACCGCTGGACATCAAGCCAAGAAAAAACTGGTACATTGAAAAAGTCCCTTATTATACGGAATATGTCCGGCAGTACATCGAAAAAACTTACGGACCGGATATTCTGTACAGGGAAGGGCTTCAGATCTACACGGCGGTCAATATCGAAATGCAGAAGGCAGCAAGGGAACAGATTGAAAAAGGTCTTTATGAACTTGACAAGCGTCAGGGATACCGGGGCCCTTTACGTAAACTTGCCCCGGAGGAATTCGAGGCCTTTTCCTTCGAACTTCAGAATGAACTGGATCAAAGCGGCATGCTCCAGGAAGGAGCAACTGTCAAGGGCGTTGTGATCGAAGTTGATGATGCGAAAAAGCTTGCTGTCGTCCGAATCGGTAACAGCCGGGGCACGATTGAACTCACCGATATGAAATGGGCCAGGAAACCTGACCCTGAAGTTGCTTCTTACGAAAGCAGTCTCAAACAGGTAAGCGACGCGCTGCACGAGGGGGATGTCATACAGGTAAAGGCCCTCCATCCAGTTAAAGACAGCGGCACCGATGGCCCGCAGACGTGGAAACTTTCACTTGAGCAGGAACCGAAAGCCGAATCGGCGTTATTGAGTATTGAATCCGAAAGCGGGATGGTAAAAGCGATGGTCGGAGGACGTGATTTCCGGAAAAGCCAGTTTAACCGGGCGATTCAATCAAGGCGTCAGCCCGGCTCAGCCTTCAAACCCATTATTTTCGCCGCTGCCCTTGATAAAGGATACACCCCGGCGACCATCATTATCGATTCGCCGATTGTGATGGAAGATACCATTCACAATTTTAAATGGAAGCCGAAAAACTATGCTGAAAAATTCTATGGCCCCACGCTGTTTCGCGAAGCCATGGCAAAATCCAGAAACGTGGTGACGATCAAGATACTAAAAGATATCGGTATCGATTACGTAATCGATTATGCAAACCGGCTGGGCGTCACCTCACATCTCAACCGGGATCTGTCCATTGCACTAGGCTCATCCGGGGTCTCTCTGCTGGAAATAGTGAGGGCGTATTCCGTGTTTAATAATATGGGTTATCTGGTAGACCCGGTGTTTATCACCAAAATCGTCGACCGGGACGGGAATATCCTTGAAGACACCCTCCCGAAGCGAAAAAAAGTGATCGACAGCAGCACGGCCTACATTATGACAAGCCTGCTTGAAAGTGTGGTCAAAACGGGTACAGGACGCCGGGTAAAAGCATTGAACCGTCCGGTAGCCGGTAAAACCGGAACCACCAACAACCTTTTCGATGCTTGGTTTGTCGGGTATACCCCTCGCTACACCACAGGCACATGGGTCGGCTTTGACGACGAGGCTACCCTGGGGAAAGAAGAAACCGGTTCCCGGGCCGCAAGCCCCATATGGCTGGGCTTTATGCAAAAAATATTGGAAGACAAACCCGTCAGGGTCTTTCAGGTTCCTGAAGGCGTGATATTCTGCAAGATCGATTCGAAATCCGGTCTCCTGCCGATCTCAGAATCCAAAAAAACCATATTCGAATGTTTCAAGGAGGGAACCGCCCCAACCGAATACGAAAAAAAGGCTGATGCCATCACTGGACCGGACGAATTTTTCAAAAGCGGATTCTAACCCCTTTGAGGGAAAAGGTCCTCCGACATGCAGCCAGAGGACCTTCTAACAGAAGGAGAACGATCAGGCAAACACTATCCGACCCATTTAAACAGGGTACAATTTCAAATCAGCGCCCTTCGGGCGGACTCACGGAGCACTGTCACTGGAGAGGCACTTTGCTTGAGGCAAGAGGCTTTTATCTTATGACATCCTCAAGACATCAAAGCTCGACCCGCCCTTCAAGCGCAACGTCCCCCAGTCTGTAACCTGCTGATAGCAATTAATCAAAAAAAAATTCTATACAATATTTGGACAGCCTACTGAAGGGCCCTGTCATATCCCCAGATAGGCCTCTTTCACATGGTCATTTTTCATCAGCTCTTCCCCGGTACCTTCCAGAACATTGCGGCCGTTTTCCAACACGTAGGCCCGGTCACACATGGCCAGCGTCTGAGTGACATTCTGCTCGACAAGCAGCACGGTCACCCCCTCCTCATTGACCCGCTTCACCAGACCGAACACTTCCTGTACCAGAAGCGGAGACAGACCCAGGGACGGCTCGTCAAACATCATCAATTTCGGTTTTGACATCAGGCCCCTTCCGATAGCCGCCATCTGCTGCTCTCCCCCCGAGAGAGTCCCGGCCATCTGCTTTCGTCGCTCCTGAAGCCTGGGGAACAGGCTAAATACATGTTCCATCGTCTGATGTCGTTTTTTTTTGGCCTCACCGAACAAAGACCCCATGATCAGATTTTCCTCAACGCTCATATCCGAAAACAACCGCCGGCCTTCAGGAACATGAACAACGCCGTGTTCTATAATTCTGTTCGGCGGAAGTTTATCCAGACGGACGCCTTCAAATTCAATGGAACCGGATCGGGGGCTGATCAGAGACGATACCGTCCGGAGCGTCGTGGACTTCCCGGCGCCATTGGCGCCAACCAGCACCAGAATCTCTTTTTCCTTCACTTCAAATGTCACATCCCAAAGGACCTGAAGATCTCCGTAAAACACATTGATATTGTTAACCTTGAGCATGCTCTTCTCCCAGATAGGCTTCAATGACGGCCCGGTTGGCGGCAACCTCTTTTGGCGTACCTTCGGCAATGGTACCCCCGAAATTGATTGCATGAATGCGATCGGATATAGTCATGATCACCTTCATGATATGTTCTACAATCAGGATACTGACCCCGCTTTCCCGAATTTTTCTGATCAGTCCAATCGCTTCATCCAGCTCTCCCGGATTCAGCCCGGCCGCAGTTTCATCCAGAAGCAGCAATTCCGGTTTTGTTGCCATTGCCCTTGAAATTTCAAGTCGTTTTCGGCCTCCGATCGGAAGACTTTTTGCCAGCTTATCCCTGTCCTTGTAAAGATTACAAAATTTCAACACGTTCAGGGCTTCCTCCCGGGCGGCCTTGATGGTATTGACCCGACAGAAAGCCCCTGCCATGACATTATCCAGAACCGTCATCCGTGCCAGCGGCTTCACCACCTGAAATGTCCTGCCGATTCCCAGCTTGCAGATCTGGTATGTTTTAAGCCCCTTGATACTTTTGCCCTTGAGCAGAATATCCCCGGAGGTTATGGGATAAAAGTTGTTGATACAGTTAAAGGTGGTGGTTTTACCCGAGCCGTTGGGTCCGATCAATCCCAGTATTTCTCCCTGCTGAAGCTGAAAGGAAATATTGTCCACCGCTTTCAGACCGCCAAACGTTTTGGTAAGGTTTCTGACTTCAAAAAATACCGGCATAGGATTTCTCCATTACATACAGATTAGGAAGAGGTCTTGATTCGAAACACATTCCGTTTAATTTTATTCCAGTCACCGACCACGCCATTGGCCAGAAATAAGATAACGAAAATTACCAGCAGGCCGAATACCAGCGCATGTGACTGACTGACCCATTGGGGCGCAAGACCGAAAAAAGAGCTTCGGAACGTTTCCTGCAGCCCGACCATGATAAACGCGCCCACGGCGGGTCCCATAATGGTGGCAACTCCGCCGACAATACCGACCAGGATGGACATGATGGAAATGTAATGCATCGAAAACACGACCTGGGGATCAATAAACGCCATATAGTTCATGTAAAACGCCCCGGCCATTCCGGTAAAAAACGAGCTGACCAGAAGCGAGACATTCTTGTACAACAAGGTACTGATTCCAAGTGATTCGGCCGCATCCTGATTTTCCCTGATGGAAACAAAGTAATACCCCCACTTTGACCGCATGATCCGGTATATGGCATACACGCACAGCACGGCCAGAGCCAGGGCAATATAGTAATACGGAAGTTTGCTCCTGAACGTCTGCATGATAAGGATGCCGACCATCCCATCGGTCAGGCTTTCCCAGTTGGTAGCAATCAACCGGAATATTTCACCCCCGGCTAACGTCGCCAGGGCGAAATACGGTCCACGCAACCGGAAACAGACCCAGCCCACAAACAGACCGACCAGCATGGACGCCACCCCTCCGAAAAGCATCCCCCACCAGGGCGATATTCCCAGCTTTGTGGATAGAATCCCGGCGGTATACGCGCCAACCCCGAAAAAAATGGCGTGTCCAAAAGACACCTGACCGGTATATCCGGCCAGCAGGTTCCAAGCGGAGCCGATGACCACCCACATCAATGCGATAATAACCAGATGCTGGTAGTAATCAGACGCAACGACAAGCGGAAAGAGTAAAAATACGATTCCCAGAACGGCGTATACAATTTTCTTCTGCATAATATCCTCGACTAAATCTTGGTCAACCGTTTCAAACCTCCGGGAAGGAATACCAGGACAAGGATGAAAATCACGAACCCGATCATTTCTTTATATCCCATTCCGATATACGTAGCGCCCAGAGATTCGGTGATCCCCAGGACAAGCCCCCCCAGTATGGCGCCGACAGTGCTGCCCAGCCCTCCCAGTATCGTAATGACAAATGCTTTGAGGGTAAACGGCCCTCCGATGTCCGGGAAAAGATAAAATATCGGAATCAGAAGCGTACCGGCAGAGGCAACCAGCGCTGAACCCAGGCCAAAGGTAATGATCGTAACCCGGCTGCTGTTAACGCCCATCAGAGTGGCGGCATCTTTATCCTGCGCCGTCGCCCGGATAGACCGGCCGATATCGGTCTTCAGCAGAAACAGGAACAGGGCCACCGTAAAGCCCACCGCAAACAAAAAGGCGATACACATCGGTAAATTAAACGAAATATTTCCCATAAAGAAAGCTGACGAGCTGTATGAGGTTTTTACGGTTTTATAATCGGATGAAAAAATGAACCTGGCGATTTCAGCCAGTACCATCCCGATTCCGACGGTCATCAATACCTGGTTCTCCGGCAGAATCGATTCCACCTTCATCAACGGATTCAACAGGAACTTCTGGATAGCACTGCCCAGCAGAAACAGCAGCGGCATGCTTACCAGCAGCGAAAAATACGGGTCCAGATGCAAAGTCTCAAACAGAACAAACGTAATATACATGGACACCATCATCAACTGGCCGTGAGCCAGATTAATGATTCCCATAACGCCCATGATCAGGGTCATCCCTATCCCGATCAGACTGTAAATTCCACCGATCAGAATTCCGGCGACAAGGGTTTGGAGGAAAACTTCCATAGGAATTCCTTTCAATATAGCCGTTTCACAATTCAGTATCCATCTCAACCCTTATCAGGCTGTTGAAAAACTCCACCTCAGGCCGCCGCACGGCGTTTCGCATCTCTCGCCAATGCTCACATAGTGAACCCGGGCTGCGCTTGCCGAATCACAGCGAACCTTGTCGGTCAACCCGATTCTTGTTTTTCAACAGCCTGTTATGCCGGGCTAATATTTCCAGGTATTTAACCAGTCCACGGGGTAGAAAAACGGTTTTGTAGACAAATCCGACGGCCAGACCATCTCTAGCTTCCCATCAATCCACTGCACGACATAGGTGGGCAGCTTATTCTGATTTTTCATTTTACCGTAGGAAACAAATTTGACCGCCCCGAAGATTGTCATCATATCCGTTTCAGACAGGGCTTGTTTGACATCTTGCGTATTGAACGATTTGGCACGCTTCAGCGCGTCCGCAATCACATAGCATGCCGCATATGCCTCTGCTCCATGATATTCGGTAGGTTTATTATACCTGGTCACAAATTTGTTGAAGTAATCCATCGCGCCCGGATAAGGCAGCACCTGATGCCACAGGGTGGCGGAAATGACTTTTTCAGAAGCAATCCCGGCATTCTGATAAAATTCCGGCAAGGTAAAACCGGCCGCACCGCCAATAAACATTTTGGGGGTGAGTTTTAATTCCTTTGCCTGCTTCATCAACAAGGATGCATCCATAATATAGGATACCATGTAGAGGATATCCGGATTTTCCCGCTTCACCTGAATCAGAACCGGCTTAAAATCGATCCCGCCATGTTCGTAGCCTTCTTTCAGGACCACTTTGTAACCGAGGCTTTCACAGGTTTTTGCAAACGATGTGGCCCCAGAGGTCCCGAACAGCGAGTTTTCATAAAGAATTGCAACCGTTTTGGGTTTGACAACCTGTGTCAGCAGGGTTTCGATTGCACCCGCGTATTCACTGACCGGCGGATTCAGACGAAAAATATAATCCCACCCGGAGGTGGTGATTTTATCTGCCGAGCCTGTATTCACTAAAAACGGTATCCGGTTCTGCTGACATACCCCGGCAACGGCATAGGTTACGCTACTGCTGTACCCGCCACCCAGCATCACCACTTTGTCTTTGGAAATCAGCTTTTCCACGACCGACCGCCCGACTTCGGGACGCCCCGTATCATCTTCTATCAGAAGTTCCAGAGGAGTTCCGTTAATGCCACCGGCGGCATTAATTTCTTCCACGGCCATTTCAAATGATAATTTTTCCACCTCTCCGAACTTGGCCTGATCGCCGGTAAGGGGAAGAACAACGCCGACCTTCACCCCATTTGCCGCGATACAATTTCCTGCCAGAAAAACAAAAACAGTTAAAACACAAAAAACAGCCCCTATATGTTTCTTCATCATACGTTCCTCCACATTTTGTGCATTAGCTTCATTTTTAAAAAGCATTTACCAAGAGCAGGCTGGCCGAAAAAAACAAAAAAATGGACTCTATCCAGTCTCTATTTCATAAAAAACACCGCTCAAAAAAACGAGTACTCCCCGTAGGAACTGAATTTGAGTATTGAAAAAAGATAAATTTTGAATCCAGGCACAGATCAAGGCAAGTATCGCTGAGAGACAGCTGAAATAAACCGCGTTGAGGATTTATCGTGAAAAAACACACATATTAATATGCTTAACGTATCGGGCACATACACGATATACCCTGCGGAAAGATCATGTTTTATCCACTCGATAAGTGATTAAATTATAATTAGGCATTTACTGCATGTCAAGCAATAAGTCTATCAGGCTATAATTGCTAAATCATATTCAGACCGTAAATTCCGTTATGACCGCCGCATGACAAATTCAGGGAAATTTTTTACTGTTTCATGACCCACCCGCGCACTTGTTTCACTCCCGAGTCGATCTGCACCGATCTGCGCATAAAATTTTCGAAACAGACCGGGTTGTGAATATCGCGTGTATTCTATTCGCAAACCCGGCAAGCGCAAACAAAATGGACACAACTCTCGTTCGAAATAATAGAAAATCAATTGACAGGCGAGTCAATGTCGGCTAACTGAAAAATGTTAAACAATTATGATTATTATCCGATACCGGAATACGATCGATTTAAACGACAATGCGGACATTTCAATCAACCTGTGCTACCCTTCGCATAGGGGGCAGGATTATTTTTTAAAAAACCGTCAACCTGGATTATAAGGTCGAACAGATGAGTAAAAAACCCTTTAATTACTGGCAGGACCATTCGGCAAATTACCTGATCATGGCAAACCAGTTCGAAAAACGAAAACCGATGGATTCCCCGGACGGACATGGCAAAAAAACTGGAGACTGCGGGGACTCGGTTGAATTTTTTCTGCGGGTGAATCAGGGCATACTTGAGGATATTTGTTTTGATATAGATGGCTGCAAAAACACCAATGCCTGCGCAAACACGGTAATTCACCTTGCCGAGGGCGAAACCATCGATGAAGCATGGAATTTGACGCCGGAAGACGTTATCAACTATCTGGAAACATTGCCGGAAGATTCCAGACACTGCGCAGAACTGTCCATGGGCGCATTTTACCTGGCATTATCCAGTCTGAAAAACAATAAGCCCGGGTAAAAAATAAAATGTCCCCCGGCTGTACAGCCGAAAACAATGACAAACTGCCCCTGCGCGCCATACCCGTCTCATAGCGGCCATTGCCTTTAACTTTTTAAACACGCTAACCCGGAGAAAAGATCGCGCAGATGAGTAAAAAGTCCTTTGATTACTGGCAGGACCATTCGGCAAATTACCGGATCATGGCAAACCAGTTCGAAAAACGAAAACCGATGGATTCCCCGGACGGACGGGACAAAAAAACCAGAGACTGCGGGGACTCGGTTGAATTTTTTCTGCGGGTGGATCAGGCCATAGGCCCAAAATCGTCACTGACATCGCACACCGTCAGGGGCAGAGGCTCTCTGCGACCTTCTCAAAGAAACCGATTTTCTATAAAATCGGCCAATTCTTTTATATCATCCAGACCGAAACGATCGATGGTGACATCGATATCATCATCGGTCACAATCGCCACAATGTCATGGCTGTCGGGATGCCACAAAGGCTCGTGATGAACGGCCCGGCGAAAAATCTCTATTTTAGGTTTGTCAGCCTTCTTGAACCCTTCGGTGATAACAAGATCCATTCCTTCAAAATACTTCAGCAGATCATCCAGTGAATCTTTCTGACAATCTTTTATAAATCCTATCTTATCCGAGGATTTTACCATTACGGCGTCCGCGCCGGCATTCTTGTGTCGCCAGCTGTCTTTTCCCTTTTGGTCAATATCAAAACCATGGAAGGAATGTTTAATGACACCGATTTTATAACCCCTTTTTTTCAGTTCCGGGATAAGTTTTTCAACCAGCGTGGTTTTCCCGGAATTGGATTTTCCGACAAATGAAACAACGGGTAGCATGGCAAGCACCTTGAATTATCACATAATAACTTTATCAACGACCGTGTACTGCCCGTTTCAGGGCACTACATCACACCAGACGATGCTAAGGGCTCACTCAAAAATAACTTCCCATTTTAAGCGCCGATGCATCCTGCCAGGCTGTGTTACAAAAGCTCGGAATATACTTGATATTCCTGCACTTTCGTGCCTTGCCAGACAGGCGCCTCAACACTTAAAATTGCGAGCCTGTTTTTGATCGAGCCCTAAACAATCCCTGACGCCGCATCAGGGATAAATAGCAATTTTTGATTTTTATGTCTGAATAATAATCTTGTCAAGCGATAGATTCCATTTTCATGGCAACCGCGTTCAGCGAATAAAAATATATTATTTTTTGTTCCTCTGCTTCCGGAAATCCGGCTTCCGGCTGGCCGGGCAAACAACGAAAAGCCACCCATAAGGATTGTTGCACACAGAAGCGTCAGCCTCTCTGATTTATTCCTTTAAACCTTGACAGTGTTTTTTTTTCATCTATAATTTCATTTATTATATCGATGTTTATATCGATTAACTATTTTGAATTTAAAGACATACCGACACAGAATACAACGAACGCGTTCATTTCCCCCCGATCTCAATCGGTCAATGCATACGGTTTATGTTTCATTTTGACTGATGCATAAAATTAGTCGTAGATTCTCTGCTGTGTTGAGGAGACGCTCAGTGAAAAAGGCCATCCGCTTTTTGTTGATTATTTTTTTAAATTTCGTTGCACTGTCGGCATGCAACCAGAACGAACAGATAGAATCCCGCCTGAAAAATCCCATCGGATTTACCGACACTGAAATTATTTTCGGATCGTCCCTGGCACTCAAGGGACACGCCAGTTTTTTAGGAACGCAGACCCTTCGCGGTGCCATGTGCTACATTAAATATGTCAATGATCAGGGGGGGGTCCACGGCCGAAAAATAAAAATCATTGCCCGTGACGACAGTTACGATCCACCCCAATGCGTGGCGAACACCCAGCGGCTGATTATCGAAGATCGAGTCTTTGCCCTTTTTTGTTACGTCGGCACGCCGACAACCGTAAAAATTCTACCGATGGTTGACAGCGCAAAGATTCCGATTCTGGGAATGTTTACCGGTGCCAATGCCCTGCGGGAACCGTTTAACCGCTATGTTATCAATGTCAGGGCTTCATATTATCAGGAAACCGGCACAGCGGTTAAACATCTGGTCGAAGATCTGGGGATCAAAAAAATTGCTGTCTTATATCAGTATGATGCCTATGGCTTTGACGGCCTGACCGGTACGGAACTTGCGCTTAAGGAATATAATCTGGCTCCGGTTGCCAGCGGATCGTATATCAGGGGAACCCTCGATGTCGAAGAGGCATCGAACAAAATCATCGCCTCCGGAGCAGATGCCGTTGTCATGATCGGCACCTCAAAGCCATGCGCCGAATTCATCAAGCGTTCAATCAGCAAGGGGGCCCATCCGGTTTTCTATACCCCGTCGTTTGCCGGATCAGAAGATCTCGCCAAACATTTGGGACCGGACATCGACGCCACGGTGATCATGTCGCAGGTAGTACCCCGGCCGGAAGGCACCGAAGACCAGATTCGTCTTGGAAAAACCATGGAATTTGCCACCCTTCTCAAACAGTATTATCCGGATGATGAACCCGACTTTGTCGGATTTGAAGGCTATATTAACGCGAAGGTTCTGGTAGAGGGATTACAACGGGCCGGAAGAAACCTTACCAGGGAACGGTTCATCGATGCCATCGAGTCTATTAACGGATATCCGCTCGGTTATGATATTACGATCTCATTCAGCCCTACCGATCATCAGGGGATGGACAGGGTCTATTTCACCCGGCTGGAAAACGGCAAGTTCATGCTGATCAATGAAGGCTGGACATCCATTAAAAAAGACATCCTTGGGCAGGATAAAAAATCAGTTTCAGCTGAGGGTTCATGAGACGACTATTAAATATCAACCTGAAAAACAAATTCTTCTTCTCCATCATGGCCGTAATTCTCATTATCAGTGTAACCATCGCCTTTCTTGCCCGGTTGATGCTGGTCAGCACCCTGACCTCTGAACTGGAACTCAGGGGATTGGCACTGGCCAGCAGTATTGCTGACAGCAGCAGCGGCTATTTGCTTGACAAAAATTACCCGGGCTTATTGAGCATGATTTTTGATGTTCAGCAGGTCAGCGAACGCAAAGACCTCATCGCATATATTTTTATCACCGATCCGGACAACCAGGTAATCAGCCATACCTTCACCCGTCCTTTTCCCGAAAAACTGCGCCTGGCAAACCCCATACCGCCGGGGCAGAATAAAAGCGTAAAAATGCTCCGCATCGACGAAAATACCGCCTTTGACATTGCCCTGCCCATCAAAGAGGGAATCTACCGTATCGGAACCGTGCATGCGGGACTCAACAAGAGCCATATCGACACGTTGATGGATCAGCTCAAATTTATCTTTATAGGCTTTATTCTGTTGATCATCGTCATTGTATTTATCATCAGCCACAAACTGGCGCTGTACATCACCGGGCCGATCTCAAACCTCATCCGGATTTCCAACGAATTCAGCCGGGGCAATTTTGACGTTCAACTCGACAATATCATTGACGGATGGAAACCCACTGATTGCCCGGCTTACGGCAATCCTGACCTGCCGTGCAAACTGATCGAAAAATCCAAGGATGGTTTGGATACCGCGCAAGACAAAGCATCCGGAAACCTGAGCATCTGCCAGCAATGTCTGTTTTTCGGCAAGCGCAAGGGGGACGAAGTGGTCCAGCTGACCAACTCTTTTCAGAATATGATCTGGAGGATCAAGCCCTATCCCAAACAACTGCGGGAAACCGAACAAAAATACCGCTCGCTGTTTGACAGCGGGCCGGACCCGATCTTTGTTGTTGACCGGAATACACTTGAAATTATTGACGCCAACCCCAGAGCGTTTGAAATTTACGGGTATTTGAATGATGACCTGATCGGCAAATCCATCCTTGATCTGGGTCCGAAAACAAATACCAATGCAGATTACCTGACGTATTTTCAAAAAGACAAAAATGCCCAGGGTTGCGTTTATTACCCTAAAGTGCTTCAATATAAAGAAGGGAAAAAACCGTTTTATGTCAATGCACATGCCTGCGCCATCAGTTACAAGGAAAAACCGGCCATTATTATCGAAGCCACGGATATTACCGATTTGATTGAAAAAGACGCTCAACTCATTCAAGCCAGCAAAATGAAATCCCTCGGCGAAATATCGGCCGGCATTGCTCATGAAATCAACCAGCCGCTCAATGCCATAAAGCTCGGCAGTGAATTTCTCGGGATGATGGCCACCGAAGATCTCGATGTCCCAAAACCGGAATTTCTTCAGATAGTCAATGAGATCAGCAGCCAGGTGGACAGAGCTGCCGATATTATCAATACCCTGCGCTCGTTTGGCAGAAAAGACAGTCTGATAAAAGACAAACTCGATCTGAACAAGCCCATCCGGGGGGCCGTATCCACGATCGGCAGACAATTCGAACTGGAAAACATCTCCATCAAACTGGAACTCTCGGACCAGATTTCCCCGATTTCAGGTTATGATAACCGGCTTCAGCAGGTATTTCTCAATCTGGCCACCAATGCACGGGATGCCATCAAAAAAAAGAGTCGAAAAGAAGGAAACACGGATGGAGGAACCATCACGATCAAAACCTATCAGTACGGGAAAAAAGTGTTCGCGGAAGTTCAGGACAAGGGCATTGGCATTCCCAAATCGGTGATGGACAAAATTTTCGAGCCGTTTTTTACCACCAAGGAAGCCGGACAGGGAATGGGCCTGGGCCTGGCGATTACCTACGGCATAGTTAAAGACCATGATGGTGATATTAAAATTTTCAGCAAAGAGGGTGAAGGAACCACCTTTACACTGAGTTTTCCTGCGGCCGCATAATTTAAAAAAGGAAATGCGCATGAACAAGATACTGATTATTGATGATGAAACCCCCACGTTGACCATGTTTCGTTTTCTCCTGAGCGCATACGGATATACCGTCTTGACAGCCGAAAATGGCGAAGCAGGAATTGCGCTGTTTGAACAGGAAAGGCCCCCCCTGGTTCTGACGGATATCAAAATGCCCGGTATGGACGGCATCGAGGTATTAAAACGAATCAAAAAGATCGAACCCAAAACAGAGGTTATCGTCATTACCGGCCATGGGGATATGGATCTTGCCATCAAGGCGCTTAACCTGGACGCAACCGATTTTATCAACAAACCGATTCAGCGTCAGGCCTTGAATCAGGCACTCAAACGAGCAGAGGAACGGATAAAACTTGCCAATAACAAAGAGCAGGAAGTTTCCGTAGAAGAAAAGGAAGTAACGGCAGTAATTCATATTCAGGGTAACATTTCCTCTCATTCCGAGTCGATTTTACAGGAGGCCTATAAAGATGCCATTGCAATGAACAAGGGCAAAATTACCCTGGCATTCAATGAAAATGCGTCCATCAATGGGGCAGGGATTGCCATTTTGACGCAGCTGCTTCTGGACGCCCAGCAGAAAAATTTCAGAATTTTTGTGACCGGCCTGTCCGAGAATTTTAAAAAGGTATTTAATATTGTAGGGATTTCAAAACTTGTGGAAGAGATAGTCGCCGATTAATTCACGTTGTGCATTAACAAAAAGGCGGCCTCTTCCGAAAACAAGCTCTCAGGGCCTCGACAAAGACAAATTGTGCCGACGCCTTTACCCCACCGACAAGACAACGGAGAAGCAGCGCTCCGTATCCGGGATTGAAGCTGCAGGTTATATTGACCTGTCTTAAGCTGCGGTGCTAGTTAAAGATCGTCAGAATCGTTCACTTCATCTGTTGACCGAACTGTTTGGCACAGGAGCTATGGACAATACAAACATTTCAGAATTAAAAGCGGTTCTCGAAAAAACCCAAACGATCAGGGATGATCTGGAACGAAAAGTATTTTACTACCAGACCCTGATCGATACGACGCGGGAACTCGCGGGCCTGATCCAGCCTAAAAAAATAATGGATACATTTTTGTTGATGGCCATGGGACCCTTTGGGATCACCCACGGTCTTTCCGCCCTGATCAATACCAAAACCAGAGAAGGGCACATCTCCTGCCGGGGATTTTCAGATTCTGTCGTTTCAAGGCTCAAAGACAATATTTTTCAGATCTGCGAAGAATATTTTACCAATACGGATTTGCAGGCCGTATCCATTCCGCGCATCAAAGTAATCACCAAAGATAACATCGCAGACCATTCCCTGTTTCCGGATCGCACCCGCGTTTTGATTTTGTGGACCATCGATGAGGTGTATTCCGGCCTGTTAGGATTTAGCGGAAAATTCACCGGCGAATCGTTGACCGAAGAGAATATCGATATTCTGCTAAGCCTGACGAATATCCTCATGAACGCTCTTTCACAAGCCCTGTCCACCCGGAATATACGCCAGCTCAATTCAGATCTCGGCAATAAAAACACCGAACTGGAAAAGGCGTTGAATGAAGCCAGACAAGCTCAGGATGAACTTGATAAACGCGTATTTTACCTCCAGACATTTTATGACTTGAACTCGGAGCTGAGTCCGATCATAGAAATGGACAGACTTATCGACAGTTTCCTGCTCATGACCATGGGCGCTTTCAGTCTTGGAAAGGCCTTCATCCTTCTTTACGACAGAGACAGCAAAATCGTTCGCACCGCCGTCCGGGGCATGGATTTGAAAAAGGAGATCCTTCCGGATGTGGCGGAAAGACTCTTTTATGAAAGTTTTGAGGCAACGGACCAGAGAACCTTAACCCCCATGAGCGTTATGAGAATTGCGGACACCGACATCCTGAATAAAGACCCGTTCGGTCTGTCAGCCAATTCCGCTCTGATGTTTCTGGTTGATCAAACCTTCATGGGGCTTGTGGGAATCGGTTTGAAAATATCCAACACCCCGTTAAGCCGGGATGAAGACACGCTGCTGTTTAACTACGCGACAAATTTTATCGTCTATCTGAAAAATACGCGGTCTTTTGAAAAGATTCAGGCCCTTAATAAAGACCTGGAGCTGCGAAATGCAGAACTGAATCAAACCATTGCCGAACTGACCGATGCCGTAAACAAAATTACGATTCTGGAAAAGGCAAAGGCCCATATCAAATCCCTTGTCAGAGGGGAACTTCAACGAATGGACCGGGTGAAGCCGTTTGATTTCGTATTGATATTGGCGACGGCGATACTCATCGGATTTTTTTTCAACCTGTCCAGTCCAAACGGAATCCCGCTGATACCGGAATCCTATTTTCAGCCCGCATCCGAGACGATCAACGTCGATCAGGCGCAGGCACTCCTCTACCAGGGAAAAGCCATCATGATCGATGCCCGGCCCAAGGAATTTTACAATCAGAATCACATTAAAAGCGCTATCAATCTCCCGCCCGCTATTTTTGACTTTGTGTATATGATGAAGTTGAACAATCTGAATCCGGATAAGGAAATTATTGTTTATGGCCGCACCATCAGTAAACATTATGATGAAGAGGTGGCCAGCCAGCTGTTACAACGCGGGCATAAAATCGTCAAAGTGCTGGAAGGCGGGCTGTCTGCATGGAAGAAAAAAGGATTTTCAATCGACGCATGAAGGTATTTGAATTCATAACAAAAATCCTGTTTAACAAATACACGGCACTGATACTGCGGCTTTATATCGGCGGCGTTTTTATTTATGCCAGCATGTCCAAAATCAATTATGCCGGAGAATTTGCCGAGACCATTGCCAGCTATCAACTGGTACCATTCTGGGGGGTTCACATCGTAGCGGTATTGATGCCCTGGACGGAACTGATCTGCGGCCTGCTTCTGTTTGCCGGGGTAAGAACCAAGGCAGCGGCTGTTTCCATCATGGCCATGCTGGTATTATTTATTTTTGCCATCGGCATAACACTCATCAGAGATATTCCCATCGGATGCGGCTGCTTTCACACGGTTGAAGAACCCATGGGCTTGTCAACACTGCTGCGCGACATCATCTGGCTGATGATGACCCTCCATGTTTATGTGTATGATTCGGCCCTGCAACTAGAACAAAAATTTTTGTTGACCATCAAGGATATTTAATTATGAAACGGCCCATAGTGATATTCTGCTGCCTGCTCCTGAGCGGCCTTGTTTTCCTGTCCTGCAGCCGCAGGTATGAAACAGCCGGTAAATATGAAGAACTCAACCCTATCAATAAAGATTTTTCAATTGTCCTTGACCTCAAACCCGACGGAAAGGGGGTTTGGACGGCGGGAGATGAGGTCATCGATTTTAAATGGGAAGTCAGAGGACAGGATATATGGCTGCATACAAAATCCGGAGGGGTAATTTCCGGTCGGATAGTAGAGGACAATTCCATTGACATCACGCTGCCCGGAGTTGGAAATTTCTTTTTAAAACGGGTCTATTGACCCGGGCATCATGATTTCCCATGACACATTTCCAAGGTATGCCCAATGAGGTTTCCATTAAAACCGCAACATTTCACCAGGTAAAAGCCCCTCCCCCCGAACCTGCCATCTTTCTTATCACTTAAAAAACAACCGCCGCTGATCCGAATTGGCGTTTTTTCAGGCCTTGATCATATCTTCGGTTACAGTGTCACGAAATCCGTCCCGACGGTTCCAAGCTTCTCCCGCACGATCCAAAAAATGTCTTACGGCGGCAACGGACAGGCCTCCGAAGCTACATGTACCAAAATATGGCCGCAGTATGATCGAGCCCCATTTTCCTGAATCAGCGCCCTGCGGGCGGACTGAAAAGCGCTATTTCTTGAGGCGTACTTCGTTTGAGGTAAAAAACAAGAATGGAAATGCCTGTACTGTCCAGCTATTTTCATACGCTCCGGATTTCCGCCGCGGGAATGACAAAAACGGCAGATGATAGAAGCAATTCCAGAATTATTAATCAGCATAGAATGTGCTTATTGAGGTCGCGGGCACAGCTCGCTTTAAATTCTACATGAATGTAGAATTTCTGGAACAAAACTACAATAATGTAGGAAATAGAGACCTGTTTTTTTGCACTCCTGATTGTTTATATATTATAGCTGATTGAAAATATTAAACATACTGTATTTTTAGGTTATCATCGTCGAACATGGTATATATATTGCAATAAATTATGGGTTTACTTTTTCCAGTAAATATTACTGGATTATCAATACAGCATGGATGCGGAGGCCTGGCCGGGCGGGGAATAAAGGCGATATGCTTGAGCTTGAAATTACCGGAAGAAGCGGTTTGTATGATCAAGCTCCTTTTTGGCAAAAATATTACTTTTTTTGTCAGCCTTTAACGAATACGGCACCGATTTTATTTCGGGGTTAGCAAGCCACCCCTCCCCGATATTAAGGATACCGGCAAGCCATTTTTCAGGCGTTTTCCATGGACTGGTTTATTTATTAAAGGATTTTTATATCGAACAGCTGCAATATTTCACTCAATGGCAAGGGTTCTTTAAAGTTTTAAAATCACCTGAACGCATGCATGCGCCGTCTTTTGTTCCTGCAGCATGCGGCTTCATTTTTCTCACTGTTACCCGTAGTCATTTTTAACAGATTAGACTTATTTTAAAATGTTAGAGGAAGGAAAAAATCATGAGCGACATTCTTCAATTGGTTAAAGAAAAAGACCCCAATGAGCGGGAGTTTCACCAGGCAGTTGGTGAAGTGATGGAATCAATCCAGCCGGTCCTTGACCGAAATCCGGCATATCGCAAAGAAAAAATACTGGAAAGACTGATCGAACCCGAACGGGTTATAATGTTTCGGGTTCCCTGGTTTGATGATAAAGGCGAAATTCATGTAAACAGAGGCTTTCGTATTCAAATGAATAGCGCAATCGGTCCATACAAAGGCGGGCTTCGATTTCATCCTTCCGTCAATCTGGGAATTCTCAAATTTCTCGCTTTCGAACAGGTATTCAAAAACGCCCTGACCACTCTTCCCATGGGCGGAGGCAAGGGCGGTTCAGACTTTGATCCCAAAGGCAAGTCCGACTATGAAGTCATGCGGTTCTGCCAGAGTTTCATGACCGAACTCTTCCGGCATATCGGACCCGATACAGATGTACCGGCGGGCGATATCGGTGTTGGCGGCAGGGAAATCGGTTACCTGTTCGGGATGTACAAAAAGCTGCGCAATGAATTTTCCGGGGTACTGACCGGAAAGAGTCTGAGCTGGGGAGGAAGTCTGATCCGTCCGGAAGCGACTGGATATGGATCAGTCTATTTTGCGGCAGAAATGCTGGCAACTCAAAACGAAACCCTCGAAAACAAGACATGCCTGGTTTCAGGATCCGGAAATGTGGCACAATACACCATAGAAAAAATACTGGATCTTGGCGGCAAAGTCATCACTTTTTCTGACTCTTCAGGTTACATCTATGATGAAACCGGTATCGACAGAGAAAAACTCGCCTATATCATGATGCTGAAAAATATCAAACGGGGACGGGTTAAGGAATATGCGGGAAAATACCCGTCTGCGGTCTTCACCCCGGTAGATCCTGCTCTGGATTATAATCCGCTGTGGAACCAGAAAGCCGACTGCGCATTCCCGA
The DNA here is from genome assembly GCA_028704555.1 of Desulfobacterales bacterium. Taxonomy (NCBI): domain Bacteria; kingdom Pseudomonadati; phylum Thermodesulfobacteriota; class Desulfobacteria; order Desulfobacterales; species Desulfobacterales bacterium. The sequence continues at coordinate 54,104 of JAQWFD010000006.1, read as the reverse complement.
GCGCTACTCAGAACGAAATAAACGGAACGGATGCACAGAATCTGATCAATAACGGCATTGCCATGGTCTGTGAAGGGGCAAACATGCCCAGCACGCCCGAAGCAATTGAAATTTTCCTCAGCAATCACATCCTGTATGCCCCGGGCAAAGCCTCCAATGCCGGCGGGGTATCTGTATCCGGACTGGAAATGTCCCAAAACAGCATGCGCCTGGCCTGGTCCAGTGAAGAAGTGGACAATCGCCTCAAACGGATCATGCAAAGCATCCACAAGACCTGTCTGGATACCGCAGAAGAATACGGCACGCCGGGCAATTACATGAATGGAGCCAATATTGCCGGTTTCGTTAAAATTGTAGATGCCATGCTGGATCAGGGTCTGGTATAAAACAGCATACCCCACCCGGATTAATACCAGAGGTGAATAATACCAAATAAAAGAGCCCTTCAAAATTTATTACGCAAAATTTTGAAGGGCTCTTCAATCATGGCAGATGATGCCATCATCTTGTATAATATTCATCGAACAGGAATTTCCCCGCCATCGTGCCATGACGACACGATATGAATTCAGGGCTTGATCATAACTGCGGCCACCATGTCGCGGAGTCCGTCCCGCCCATTGCCGGCTTCTCCAGCACGATCCGGGGGATGCCGGCAACGGGCGGGACTCAGCGGCTGCGCACGGCAAAATATGGCTGCAGTTATGATCAAGCCCTGAATTTGCATGGACCGGATATTTGACCCTTTCCGTTCAAACCTGATCCATTCTGTTTTGATAGCAATCCAGAAGTATGGTATAGATAGGGGCATCTGCCTGATATTTATATGAACGGAGAAAACGCTGCTTCCCATGGACAGTCTCAACCAACGACCCTATTTTTTTGATCACGGTCTTTATTTCCAATGTCGCCAGTGCGGCGGGTGCTGCACGGGAAGCCCCGGAATCATCTATGTGGAACCGGCTGAAATAGCATGTATTGCCCGTTTTTTAAAGTTGCCCGAACCGGATTTTATTTCGGATTATCTTTATCCCTGCAGACAAAGCTACAGCATCCGTGAACATGCGGACGGAAGATGTTTTTTCTATGAAAACGGCTGCCGGATCTATCCGGTTCGCCCCCGACAGTGCAAAACATTTCCCTTCTGGTTTAGAAATCTTCGTTCGGAACAAACCTGGAAAGCCGTTTCCCGTCAATGCCCGGGCATCGGAGGCGGCCGATTCTTTTCAAAACAAGAAATTATCGAAATCATCGACTGGTCGATTTAACCGTGAATGCTTTAGTGTCTTATCCCTCAAACTCTGTCAAAAAAAACAAAAATTTTCCCGTTATAGTTACCGCCCGCTTCGCTCGAGACGCGAAGAACGCAGAGCCTCGAAACGGTGGTTTTTGTCTCTGCGAGCTCTGTGTCTCGAGCGAAGCGAACGGGCGGTAGAAAATTAAAGAGTTTTTTGTAACGGCAATTCCATGGAAATTGGGTTGCGGGCACGGACCGCATCAGTAAAATTGATCGCACGCGCACCAAAGTCGCAAAGGTTTTAATTTTCTTGCGGCGTTGCGTGATTTTTTTGATTCCGGCCGGATCTGACCTCAGTCCTTAATTTAATTGAAGACAGGCCAGATAATCCCCACTGGCAAAACTGTAGGGAATCGAACAGCTCCACCCGGCGCTCCGGGCATATTCGGCAAGCGTTTCATGATCCACCTGAAGCCATTTAAACGGCAGGCCTTTTTTGCCCCGGTACTCAAATATCAATTGAGTTTCCCCGAAATAACGCCCGTTGCGCCGGTTGTACTCCTGATATGCCAGATGGACCTGGTTGGTTGTTTTTCTCATGTCCACCGAATCCATCAGAATCTGCCCCTCGGGATGGATCAGTCCCCGGGCATGAACCAGAAATCGTTGCAGGCCGTTTAAGTCCTTTACCACACCGATTCCATGCATCATGAGCAAAACCGTATCAAACGATGTTTCATCAAAGTCAAACACATCAACGCACCGGGCATCCGCAACACCTCTTTTTTTCATGATCGCGACAGCCTCAGGACATATATCGATGGAACAGACACGATATCCTTTTTTTTGAAGCGCAAGACTGTGGCGCCCGGCACCTCCCCCCACATCCAGAACATTCCCCCGGCACAGATCAATGGCTGCTTTATTCAACGACGAAAGCGTTTCCCCCTCCTGAAAATAGGTACTGATACAATGATCTTCCCTGTAACCGTCATCCCGGTAGATAATCAGTTTGGCCAGTGTATCCCCGTTATAGCAATCAATCATGGCATGTCGATACGGCGCTAACGATTCAAAATCCATCAGACGTCCTCCTTTGGGTTAGCGGGTACATTCCCCTGACCGGGGTTAACTCCACAATGCCCTCAGCCAGGAGAGCATAATGATAAGGATGCCGGACAACAGGCTGATGCATTGATATCCTGCCGACGGCATACGTTTGACAAACAGCGTCCATCCCGAGCCGAAAACAAGCCCGGCAGAAAAGCCGAACAGATGGGCGGTGATATCCACACGGCTCCCGGAACTCATCAGCCCCAGAAGCGCCAGTCCTGCCGCTACAGGGACCACTGCACTGAATCTGCGGCCCGGCACAGACATTTTTTTAAACACTTGATGAGCACAGAGCAGACCAATACAGCCGAAAACCGCTGTTGAAGATCCGATCGAAATATGGGCTGTTTGATAGCAGACCGCATTGATGAAATTGCCGGCAATACCGGTAAAAAGTATCATCAACAATCCAACGCCCCACCCCGCAATGGAACACACCGCCGATCCGAATATGGCAATGGCTGCCATATTGCCTGCCAGGTGAAGGGCATCGGCATGCAGAAGCATCGCGGTCACACACCGGTAAAGCTCTCCGTTGATTATTTTATCGGCCGAGGCGCCGAACACCGGAATAAAACGATTCAGATCATTTCCCGAAACAATCGCCACATGCCACACGAGCAGGAACAACGCTGCCCATATTCCGGCGTAGCTGCCGCGATAGTCAAATCCTGCGTTTTTATCATTTTTAGCAGGATCCGGATTTTCCTCCAGATAGGCATTGATGGAGCAGACAGCCTTTTCAACATCGGACTGTTTGACCCGTATCTGACTGCCGCAACCCGTTCGAACCAGTTCATATTCGATACCGGCCGACGAGAGAACCAGGCCGTATATATGACTCTTCTGATCAGAAAGATTATCTGCAGCGGTCACCATCCTGTCGCCGTAATGTACTTCCATTGATTGTAACGTCAACGCTTCTGTATCTTTCGTCATTTTGCTTATGCAATGCACCGCTGGGGGTTATGCAGGGTCAGAATAAATCAAGTTTACCCTATCATATCCTCCAAAGGCAAGCGCAGAGTTCCTTGCCTCCGCTCCTCCAATTTACTGCTGTCCGGCTCCGCGTTTTCCCGTTTGCTGCGCGTCGGACATATCAGAAGCAGAGGGCTTGATCATAACTGCTGCCATATTTTGCTGTGCGTAGCCTCGGAGTCCCGCCCGCTGCCGGCGTACGGCATCCCCCGGATCGTGCTGGAGAAGCCGGCAATGGGCGGGACGGACCCCGTGACATTGTGGCCGCAGTTATGATCAAGCCCGAAACAGACAAAAAAAATCTATATAAAACAAGGCGTAAAATTATTGGCTATGTAAAAAATCATATTCAGCCCTTATTTGCCATTCGACTAAAAAGATAAGTAAAGTTATTTCAGCATATTCTGGATTCCCGCCGCGCGGGAATGACGGGTTCAGGTAGTTTTTACGAATTCATCAAAATTGAATTTTCTGAATTCAGCCTGCCAGCAATTCGAAAGGCGTCCATCTATTTGACATAACTTGTCATATATGCTAGCCTCTCATTAAATCAGCACCCTTCGGTCGGACTGGGGAGCAAAATTTTCGACCCTAAAGCGCAGCGCCACTCAGCCTGTAACCAGCTGATAAAATTAACCTATTATTTCACATCGGTCACCAGCTCGCGCCATGGCAGAAACGCTTTTATTACTTAAAAACCTCGACAAGAATACCGGTTTTCAGACATCTGATTATCATTCAACACAATGGAGGAGCCCATGAAAGATTCCTTAAAACCCGGCTTGACGTTTGAATTCAAATTTGAAGTCCCCGACTCAAAAACCGTACCCAGTCTGTATCCCGAAGCTTCCGAATTTCAGGTCATGCCAAAGGTCTTTGCGACCGGCTATCTGGTCGGTTTATTCGAATGGGCCTGTATCCGGGCAATTAACGCCCATATTGAATGGCCCGAAGAACAGACCGTGGGAATCAGCGTCAACATGAGCCATCTGGCCGCCACCCCTCCCGGGCTGACCGTGACCGTTAAGGGGACATTAACGCAGGTCAAAGGCCGTAAGCTTACCTTTGACCTGGTAGCCGATGACGGGGTGGAAAAAATTTCAGACTGTACCCATGAACGCTTTGTCGTCTACGCAGACAAGTTTAATGAGGGCGTCAAAAAAAAACATGCCCGGGCACTGAGATAGCCTCCATCCGGAAACAGAATATTTTTTCAAATGCCGACCGATACGGGGATTCACACCGACACATCCTGATTCCCCGCATCGCGCATTTTGCAGGCCATCCGCGGGCAACTTGTCACCGGCAACATTACTGCCCTGTCATATCCTTTTACCAGCAGTAACTGATTTTCCGCTTGATATAAATACCCATTTTAGCACAATGATGATATTCTGTTTTTTCCCGGTAGATCTTGAACGGTCTGCGCTGCTTCTATTACCCTACAGGATATTGCCACAATGAAACGACAAAATACGGCCTTTGTGAACTCAATACCGACAAGGATATTCGCGTATCTGCTTCTGATATGCCTCCTGCCCATGGATATTTCTGTTTCCTTTTCACAAAATGCGACACCCGAGCGGCTTCCCCCGCCCTCCAGTTATGCCGACCTTGCCGCATCCATGGAAACGGCCCTTCAAACCGAAAAAAGCCAGATCAACGAGCTCAAACTCCAGCTCAAGCAGATTACAGACTACGGCAAGGCCCTGACCACGGAAATCAATGCCTATAAAGTTCTCTTATCCGTTCACAGCAATCTGCTGCTGATGCCGCAGGTTCAGATCGAAAATATAGAGAAAGCCTGGAGAGAAAACAAGCTGGCGGTCGACAGCGTAACCCCACAGTTAAAAATTTCAGCCGAGCAGGCGGAAGTGTTCGGAGAAAAGCTCAAACAGATCCAGGAGCAACAGGACCTGAATAAAAAGCAGCTGTCCGACATACGCACCGATGCCTCCAGAGATCCCAACGGCAAAATTCTTATCAACAAAATGCAGTCACTTACGGATGTCCTCGTTTCAAAGCAGCGGATTCTCAAGAAAATTTATGATGTTTACACCAGCCAGACAAACGAGCTCGACACCACACTGACATCCTTGTCAGAGTTGGCCGACAAATTCGACCAACAAATCAAATCCCGAAAAAAGCAACAGCTGTTTGAACGCAGAGCAAACCTTCTCGGGGTGCTTAACTGGTCGTACTTTAAAGAAGAGTTGCAACTTTTATCCCAACAGTTCATATCCCTCGGGCTGAAACCATTCTGGCAAACCGAACTGCGCCCATTATGGGCGGCTGATGGTCTTCAGGCGTTCACTTTCCTGATTCTGCTGCTCACCACAACAGCCGGGGCCATCCGGCTTGGCTTTTTTTTCCGCCATCTCAGGCAGTGTTATATTTCTGCGGAGAGATACCCGTGGAGATACATAGGGATAAAACTGTTTCAGCGGTCGCTGATTCTGCTGGGCATTGGCCTGTATACATACCTGTTCGCCCAGTTCAACGCCCTGTATGCCACCGTACCCATCATTCGGACCATCTTTCTGATTTTGATGATTCTGCTGGCCACCCGATGGGGCCTGGATGTATTGAAATTTTCAAAACCGTTGAATCTGTTTTCCATCAATGAAACCCGCAGGAGATTGCTTCGTTTCGGCCTGATATGGGTGCGCTGTTTTGCCATCGTTTATCTTTGCATTGAATGGCTGCTCGGCAGTTCCGGTGTATTATTGATGGCCTGGCGGATGTTCTTCGGAATCAGCCTGATCGTATGGAACCTGTTATTCTGGAAAAATATGCAATCCCAGGTCCCTCCTCCGGAAAAACCCGTCTCCAAGCTGTCCCGCGTACTTCAACCCCTGGCCATTCGACTGTGCTACGGCATCATGATCGGCGGTTTTCTCATTGAACTGGCAGGGTATGGCTCACTGGCGCTGTACTGGTATACGTCCTGGGGCCGCAGCGCCATTATCGGACTGTGGGCGCTGATCCTCTTCCATGTGGTAAGAGAGTGGGAAACAGAGTTCCAACAGGAAGCAACGGCCAGCGCAGAAAAGCTCAGAAAACCCGGCTATACGTTAAAATGGCTGTTTATTCGATGCTCCTGGTTCCTGTGGGGTTTGACCCTGATCTTGTCTCTGTTGCTGGCCTGGAGTGCCAAGCAGGCGGTTCTGGTGAACATGTTTTCGATTCTGAAGCACCCGTTTGCCATCGGCCAGATGAATTTCAGTCTGATCGGATTGTTTTACGCAGCTGTCATCCTTTTTCTGACCCTTACCAGCGCCCATCTCTGGCGGTATATACTGCATGAACGGATATTGCTGTACAGCGGCCTGGACCTCGGACTGAAAGATTCCATCACCACCATCAGCACGTATCTGATCTGGACCATGGGCATTCTTTTATCCTTATACGCCATCGGCCTCAGCACCACCTCCCTGGTTGTCGCATTTGGTGCGCTGGGTATCGGACTGGGGTTTGGGCTTCAGACGATCTTCAACAATTTTATCAGCGGACTGATTCTTCTTTTTGAGCGTCCCATTCAGGTGGGGGATGCCATTGAAATCAGCGGCGTCTGGGGAACGGTCAAAAAAATAAACGTGCGCTCCACCCTGGTCCAGACCTATGACAATGCCTCCCTGATTATCCCGAATTCCGAATTTATCAGCGCGCAGGTGACCAACTGGAGTTTCAAGGATCAGAGAATCCGCCGCACCATTACCGTTGGGGTGGCCTACGGATCAGATGTCCATCTGGTCCGCCAAAGTCTGCTTGAAATCGCCGAAACCGTCCCGGATATATTGAAACAGCCGAAACCGGATGTGTTGTTTTCTGATTTTGCCGACAGTGCGCTGATTTTCAAATTGAGAATCTGGGCATTGATCGACAACATACTGACGGTTGAAACCAATATCCGGTTTGCCATCGACCGTCTGTTCCGGGAAAAGGATATTGAGATTTCATTTCCTCAATGCGATATCCATATCCGATCCGTCCCGGACCAAACAAAATTTCCACAGGTCGATGAATCATGAGGGCAGTAGGCAGAGGACGTAAAAAAGAACTTTTTTCTTCAATTTATCAGCTATCAGCCATTACAAAGGATGTTCTTTCATTGCTGTCATATCAACAGCCTCTTTAACATGACCTTTCTGGCTGATCAGGACCCCGGCAAATACCAGCAGGGCAGCCAGATACTGGGAGGCAGTAAACTGCTCCCCCAGGACAAGCCAGCCAAAAAACACGGTCAGCACCGGAATCAGATTGACAAAGGCCGAGGCCTGACTGGCGGGAATGCAGCTGACGCCGAAATTGTAACATCCATAGGCGCCAAGCGTGATAAACGATCCGAGATAGATGATCGCCAGTGTTGAAACCGGGTCAAAGGTGGTCGGCAGAGCGGTTGACGGAAAAAACAGCATTCCAAAATAAAAGACACCGCCGGCAAGGGCCTGGATTCCGGTCAGAAAAAAAGGAGGATAACGACGCGTCAGCCGTTTCATTAAAATGGTATACACGGCAGCACAAATCATTGCCAGAAATTCAAGAAAGTTTCCTAACGCCGGATTGGGTGCAGACTCGGATGTCTGGCTGGCTGAACTCATCCAGCATGCCCCGATGATGGCAATGACAAATCCCGATAGCGTTTTAGCGGAGATACGCTCTTTCAGAAATATCCAGGCCGCTATGGCCACCATCAGGGGCATCATGGGCGTGATCATCCCCGCCTGTGAAGCCGTGGTATTTTCAACGGCCTTTGCTTCCAGGATAAAATACACGCATGGCTCGCAGAGGGTCATCAGGAAAATTGTCCTGATATCCCCTTTGCGGTAGGTAAACGCGCCCCTGAATCGATGAAGGATACATAGAAAACATACACTGGCTACCAGCATCCTTCCGAAAATAACGACCATGGGATCATAATGTCGGAAGGCGATCTTTAATGCGACAAATGAACTGGCCCATAAAATCATTGCCACCAGAAGACTCAGGGTGGGAATCATCCTGGATCGTTCAAATTGCTTATAAATTTGCATTATTTCCACCTGCGGTATAAAAGGTTTTATTCCGGACGTATTTGAAAATATTTTTTATATCACTCATTCAACAGGTTTTAAATTAAAAAACGGGATCTCTGAGGTTCACTTTTCCCCGAGGGGATAGCAGAGGAACGGCAGGCGAGGACAGGCATCCCGACCCAATCATATTCGTACATACTGGACGCTGTTGCCGCAGCTGCTCAGAAATTTTTCAAAATCTTCTAAACTGACTGTTACGGTAGCGGTATTGACGTTGGGATGAAAATTAATTTTTTTCGCCGCTTTCAGATCCGTATCGATCACCACTTTTACCTCGTGCCCGGCGTCATTGATCAGGCCAAAGGGGGAGACCGCACCGGTTTTCAATCCCAGATATTTTTCAAGCCGCTGTTCGGAGGCAAAACTGAGTTTTTCTCCGACCCCGCCTGCCATGACTTTGAAATCCACCTTTTTGGAATCTTTCATGACGATCAGGTAATGGGTTTTCCCCTTCTGATTTTTCATGAACAGGTTCTTGCAGTGAACCCCGGGGATTTCCTTCCAGTATCTGGCGGCTTCATCCACCGTATATACGGGCGGATGTTCATGGCGCTCAAACTCAATACCGAGCTGCCCGAGCGCATCATATACCTTCTGTTCATCATCGCTTATCATCACTTTACTCCACATCGCTTCATTTTTTATTCAAGTACGGCGCGTTATTAAACATGACCGAAGGCAGGCGAGCCACGGCCCGCCTGCAACCGATGGCACGTTCGATTGATTTACCGATGTATTCCCCGTCCGGAGTGTCTGGTGGGTCTACTCGAGAGACTGAAGATAGGTTTGCAGATTAACTTTTTTATTCAGAAGCCCTAACTTTTTACGAATATTGTGCCGGTGAAACTCCACCGAGCTTTCCGAAACATACAGCAATTCGGCAATTTCCTTGTTTCCCTTGTCCTCCTTGATCAGATTGGCCACCTGAATCTCCCTCGGGGTAAAGTTCATGAACCTGGCGGACAGCCGACGTGCAAAGGGGGATATGACATCATCGAGATTGGATCGTAAAATCCCGATATATGATTTCTGAAGATCCGCAGACCGTGTTCGTTCCAATTTGTCAAGGTAAGGAACCACCAGGTCCCTGATGTTGAACATTACCTTTTCCTCCATCTCGGATTTGTCCTCGTTTCTCCGTTTCAGCAGGACCCTGAGCGCCGTGTTGACCTCTTCGAGGTTTTCAGACTTGATTTCAAGTTCTTTTTCCCGTTTTTTCAGGATTTCATTCGCCCTGATGCGCTCGGTAATGTCTTCATAGGTGACCAGATAATTGCCCTCGGCCAGGTAAACGGTCCGGAACGATATAATTTTTTCCTCGCCGTTTTTGCATCTGACATAAAAAATGACCGAAGCGGTCTCTTCATTATTTTCTTCGGCCCTGGCGGCGTTTTCCTTCCATGAATCAATGGCCTTCTGCCGATGCGCATGATCCGGATAGGCATGTTCAAACCAGGACGTCAGATCCCGGATATCCTTCAGATCATAGCAGAAAATTTCGGTAAATTTCGGATTGATGTAATGCACGGCGCCATCTTTATTCATAACCGCCAGCCCGAATGGGTCATGCTCAACCAAGGAACGGAACATCTTTTCACTTTTTCTCAGTTCCAGCTCAGCATTTTTTCTGCGATCAATATCCACATGGGTCCCGATGATCTGCAGGGCAATTCCGTTTTGATCCCTTCGGGTTACCCTGCCGTGCCCGAGAATCCATTTCCATTGACCGGACTTGGTTTTCACCCGATATTCAGCTTCGTAGCAGGAAGTTTTTCCTTCGATATGATCCCGCAACGCCTGCTGGACATGAACCAGATCATCCGGATGCATTAATCTGTCCCATTTTTCCTCACTACACCCCAGCTCATCCAGCGCATACCCCGGCATCGCGGCTGAATATTCGGTAAACCGCATATCGCCTTCCACCACGTCAATAACCCACATACCTTCGTTGGCACCTTCAAGCGCCAGTTTAAGCCTGTTTTTGCTTTCCTCCAGATCCCGGGTCCTGTTCCGGACACGCTGATCCAGCTCCTGATTGAGAAGGTTGAGGGCCTCATTGGCTTTTTTCAGCGCTTCTTCAGCATGCTTTCTGGCGGTAACATCCATCCCCTTAACCACCTGAAGCTCTGTGGGTCGGCCGTTATAATAAATATTGTAGACGCTAAACTCCGCATAGATATTCCGGCCACCTTTCTGCGACATTTTGAATTCATATTCACGAATCTTGATATCGCCCCGGATGACTTTTTTCACCATGTCTTCAGCCGCTTTCCAGTCTTCGGGGGCCGGATAAAGGTTATCGAGCCATGAACGGATATCCGGCATTTCTTCATGCGTGTAGCCGGTCAGTTTCTCCATGGCAGAATTATAGTGGACGATACAACCCGTTGTGACATTTCTGATCAATGTCGGAATCGAACTCAGGGCATAAGTATCCCATACGGCCTGAATGTTGAACTGACTCAGCTGTGCTTCGAGCAGAGCGATTTTTTTCTCGAGTTCTTCATACCCTGGTTTATTGTCCATACAATTCACTCCTGTTGCCGGCCGGCTGACGCAGAATTCGCCAGACCGGGTCCGGTTCACACCGGACGATTTAAGAATCCAATACGGATTCACGTCTTATGGTTCTGTTTTCTCTTTCAATGCGGGGACCAGACAAATCAACAGCAGGCCCGCGACCGCCATGATCATATTCAGGAAAAACGCCAGTGCGTATGATCCGGTTGAATCGCAGATCATACCGGTAATCCAGTGAGCAAAGATGGCGCCAAGGCCATAAAAGGGGGTCCATGCACCGATCACCGTCCCGATATACCGCCGGGGAAAATAATCACCGGCACAGGCACCGTAAAGAACAAACGTGACCCCGAAAAATAACCCGATAACCCCGATGAGGACATACAGAATCTGCCATGAAGTTCCTGCGATAAGAATCCCCGCAAGCGCCAGTGCGATACACAGGTTGGATATCGTGATCATCCGTTTTCGTCCAAAAACATCCGACAGGGGCATCATGGACAGAACGCCGATAAGCTGGCATACCCCGTGGATGGATGCCAGAAAGCTGGCCTTTTCAAAAGAGAGTCCGGCCTGAAGCCTGGCAAAATCCACCATGAAAGTCGTAATTCCGTAAACCGCATACGAAATGGCGAAATAAGAGGCTCCGACAATCCAGAAGATCCTGTTGGCAAACACATGGGCCTTCAGATTTTCACTGTCAGCACCGGTTCCTTCTGACAGGTTCCCGACAGGCTGCCCGCCCCCTCCCCAGGGAACGGTCCCGCAACTTTCCGGATTTTCCCTGAGCAGAACCAGATTAACCAGAAGCATGATGATCGCCGCACCTGCCAGCAGAAACCATGCCCCTCTCCAGGTCCAATATTTGGCAATCCAGGGGAAAAGGGCACCCATCAGGGCAAATCCCAATCCAAAGCCAGATGATAAGATACCCAGCGCCATTCCCCGGCGCATCGGGGTAAACCACCGCTGAACCAGCGCCAGAACCGGGGTCCACATCCCCGAGGCCCCGATACCCGCTACCGCATAGGACATGCAGGCAGCACCTACCGTATGCACGGTACCCATCAGCGCCAGGCCCATGCCGAGCACCGCCAGGCAGATGATTATAATCCGTCGTGTTCCGAATCGGTCGGCGAAAAAGCCGGCGACCGGACTGCAAAGGATGTAGACAAAAAGGTAGGCATTGTAGATGGTACCGCCATCTGTCCGGCCGAAGCCAAGCGTGCGGATCATTTCGGGGAATATCAGACTGTATCCATTCCGAGCGGCATAATTGATCAGAAGGTTGAAAAAACAGACGCAGAGAATAATCCACGCCCAATGGACTCCGCGTCCCGGTTCGGATGGCCTGCAATTTGATCTGATGTCGTTCAAATTTACCATTATAAATAAAAGGCTCTGGGGAATAAGGTTTTTCCAGTTAAATTTCAAACAAAAGCATCAGATTCAGGTACAAGGGCGCATGCCGGACTGAGACGCGGTCTTTAACCGACGGTTAAAACAACTCCCGGATCTGAGCGACACGATCATACACAAAATCCGGCTGGATATCACTGACCAGATCGCTCTGCCTGAATTCACCGGTTTTTACGAGAACCGATTTTAATCCGGCATTGTGCGCACCGATAATATCGGAGGACACCTTATCTCCGACCATCACCACCCGGTTTCGATCTACGGTCATGGTGTCCAGGATCATATCAAACACATACCGGTTGGGCTTGCCGATATAGGTGGCCCGGATTCCGGCCGCATCCTCGAGCATCCGTCCATAGGCACCGACCGTCAGCTCCACCCCTCCGAGGCTGCGATCCACCTTTTCGGTGATCATGACAATGAGTTTGGTCCCCCCGAGAAGCAGCGCCACAGCCCGGTTCATATTTTCAAAATTAAAATCCTCCCGATAGTCTCCCAAAACGATATATTCAGGATGTTCGGTATCCTGATTGAAGTCCTTGAATTCCTGAAGCCCCTCGCGTTTGAGCATGACCCAGCAGGATCGGGGATCAAGCGTTTTCAGATATCTGGCCGTAGCAAAAGAGGCCGTAATCACCTCGTGCTCATAGACGGTGAACCCGGTCCGATTCAACTTCTCACAGCATGACTTTCTGCTCTTCAAGGTACTGTTGGTCAAAATTCTGATCTCTATTGATTGACTCCTGAGATAATCCAGAAGTTCCGGTGCCCCGGGATACACTTTCCCCTGATATTCAAGTACCCCGTTGATGTCAAAAATAATTCCATCGAATTGATAATCCATCAGACTGTCTCCTAAATTTCAAAAATCCTGACTTCACTTCTTGGTTAAAACAACAGCATGCGATCGCATCGCAACCATTCCAACACGTATTCAACTATTCAACCGGGGGATCCGCCCCCCGCTGTTGACTTATACCCCCTTGATCATAATGGCGGCCACGGCAACCGGAATGATCATGACAACAAGGGGTTTCCATGCGCCGGACACTCTGACAAAGCCCCTGGCGCCCACATTGCTTTCATTCATAAAGTGGCTGGACTTCCATACATGCGCAGTATACACGGAAATCATCAAAGCGCCTAACGGCATCAGGATGTTTCCGGAAATATAATCTGCCAGATCAAAACAGCTCCGGCCAAAAATCATCACGTCCTTCCAGGGTTCCTGGGACAGGATGGACGCTACGCCCAGAATGAAGATCAACGTCAGCGTAAAACCCGGTCGACGTTTTTCTGCTCATCCGGAACAGATCCGCCAGCGTGGAGGCCACTGCCTCAAGGTATCCGATCCCGGAGGTCAGGCCGGCAAGCACGAGCAGAAAGAAGAACATGATCCCGAAAAACGATGATAGCCGAATCCGACGGGAGATCTGTATCATCGTTCAGGTAACTTCCGTAAATAAAGGCAGTCGCAACGCCAATGCCGACGGCAAAAAACGCCTGCCCGAGTGCGGGCGGGACGGACCCCGTGACATTGTGGCCGCAGTTATGATCAAGCCCGCAAGGGTATAAAAAATGACTTCAACCGGATTGGACGCAAAGGTCTTAAACGTACACAGATGGCAAAGCAGATGAGCAAATATACAAACAGAAACGCTCCACCGCCGTTCACCCCACCATGCAGGGGAAGCGCCAGACGCTTCCCAGACCGATGGCAAACCCGGCCGTGGCCATGATAAATCCGAACCTGCTGCCCCGGCACGCTCTGTTTTCAGACATTTTTTCAGCTCCTTGAACCCGTTTTATGCCTGTTAAAAAACAACAACCATCCGGGAGGAATCCGATATTCATGGCCCCCCGGATGGTTTCTAAATTTCACCTGTTACTTGATTGACCCGACGCATCGATTGCGCTCAGCAACCCAGAGTAGCCACCATGACTGCTTTGATGGTATGAATTCTGTTTTCCGCTTCGGTAAAAACGATGGATGCCGGAGACTCGAACACTTCTTCGGTCACTTCCATGCCGTCCATGCCGAACTTCTGATAAATTTCCTCACCGATAACGGTTGCACGGTTGTGGAACGCCGGCAGGCAATGCATATATTTGACATCGCGATTACCGGTCAGATCCATTGCCCGTTTGTTTACCTGGTAGGCTTTAAGCAGATCAATTCGTTCTTTCCAGACTTCATCCGGCTCACCCATGGAAACCCATACGTCAGAGTAAAGAAAATCACAGTCTTTAACGCCGGCTTTCAGGTCGTCGGTCACGGTAATTCTGGCACCGGTCTCTTTCGCGATTTCCATCGCCCGGGCGACCAGGTTACCGCCGGTCTGAACCGCTTTCGGAGCAACTGAGCGAAAATCCATACCCATTTTTGCCGCACCGATCAGCAGGGAGTTGCCCATGTTGTTTCTCGCATCGCCCATGTAGGCGAACTTGACCTGGCTCAACGGTTTGTCGCTGTACTCCATCATGGTCAAAAAATCCGCCAGGACCTGGGTCGGATGGTATTCATTGGTCAGGCCGTTCCATACCGGAACGCCCGCATATTTTCCAAGCTCTTCGACGATCTCCTGCCCATATCCACGATATTCAATTCCGTCATACATATGCCCCAGAACGCGGGCCGTGTCTTTCATGGATTCTTTTTTGCCAATCTGGGAGCCTGTGGGGCCAAGATAGGTCACATGCGCGCCCTGATCATATGCCGCCACTTCAAACGCACATCGGGTCCGTGTGGAGGCCTTTTCGAAAATCAACGCGATGTTTTTACCCTTCAGCCGCTGCTGTTCGATACCGGCATATTTGGCTTTTTTCAGATCCAGGGACAGTGCCAGAAGAAATTTTATTTCCCGGGGAGTAAAATCCAGAAGTTTCAGAAAATTTCTGTTTCTCAAATTAAACGCCATGGTATTTTCCTTTCATTACAGAAAGACCGTTGTATTTGATTAATTTTTTTACTATTTACAAAACGATTTTTTTCAGCAGCGCCCCCGCAACGGCGCCATGCATTCAGCTGACAAACTGTCGTTGAAAAAACTTATATACAAACCCGGATGATCAGGAACGCAGCCGCTGGCGTGAATGATAAAAAGGCAATGGCTTTTTACAGCAACGGATCTCCATCCGGAAAATAGAATAACCTTCTTATGGATGGCAAAGGGGGTTAATATAACATAACATCATCAGAAATATCAAACCGTTTACAACAGGAACAACAGCTGCCGGATACCAGCCGGCAGGCATATATTGCATCAGTGCCTGCCGTTTCATCCTTATTTCCCCTGCGAAAATCAAATTGTTGTCAATGGTAATGGATCTGATGGGGGGTAATATTATCGCGCTAACCCTAAAAGCGTTTAAACTTCTTCGCTGTTACAGGCTTGCCGGGTAACCTTTGGGATAAACGCCATCCCACGCTACCTGTTTCGGGAAGTAGTCTTCGCAGACACCTTCACGGTAAACGTCTGCAGTTGCACAGTGCAGACCACCGCCGAACGGATATGCGTCACGGAACGGTACCGGAATAACTTCCATTCCGAGTTTGTCCATCTGCTCCATCACATTGGTTTCGCTGGCTTCGATACAAACGGTCTTGTGGGCGGGCTCGATCATAACTGCGGCCATATTCTCTTACGTGTAGTTTCAAAGTCCCGGCCGTTGCCGGCGTACGCCCCAATGATAAGGGCCTCAACAAGAATAAATTGCTATGCACAATTTATTCTTGTTGAGGCCCTTGACTCATAAACCGGAAGGTATCCTCACACGGACGCTATCAGGAAAATTCTTTCATAATCTCGTTTTCAACTTTGAATACGTAAGCAATGAGGGCCGCCCTCAACCACATGCCGTTTCGTTCCTGCCGCCAGTATGTCGCCCTGGGATCCTTGTCGACAGCAACTTCGATCTCATATCGTCTCGGAAGGGGATGCATAATGGCACAATGGGGCTGGATGATGGGCAGATGCTCTTTTTTGAAATGGAATTTCGGATAGGTACCCGCCTCAGATTCGGGCCCACCCGGATATTCGCTTTGAATCCGGGTCATGTAAATCGCGTCCACCAGAGGCATCACACTTTCAAAATCTTCCGTCTCGTGAAACGGAATGCCGTGCTTGTCGAGAAACTCCTTGATATCATCTCGTATCCGGAATACTTCCGGCGACACGAAATACAGGGAGACATCTTTATAATTTTTCATCAGATAGCTGAGTGAACGAACGGTCCGTCCCCGTTTCAAATCGCCGACAAAAGCAATCTTTTTGCCATCCAGACCGCCGATATTCACGAATGATCTTTCGAGCGTATAAATGTCCAGCAATGCCTGGGTCGGATGCTGATCCGGACCGGACCCCCCATTGATGACAGGCACAGGCCGATCTGTCTGATTCAGAAGCCAGGACATTTTTTCTGCAAAACCGGCCTCCGGATGCCGGACGATAATCATATCCGCATAGCTTGAAAATGTCCGGATCGTATCCTCCTGAGATTCACCCTTGACCTCTGAGCTGGTAGATGTCGCACGGATTTCCGATATATCCACGCCGAGAATCTGACAGGCATTTAAAAAGGATAAAAATGTACGGGTGGACGGCTGAACAAAATAAAGCATGGCACGCTTGTGCGCAAGAAGCCCTTTCAATTTTATCAACCCGGTTTTGGTCTTTGCCATGATCCTGATTTTGTCGGCAAGTTGACACATCAGGTTTAAAAATTCACGATCAAACTGCTGGGCAAAAATAACATCAAAAATACGGTCATCCCGCATCAAAACGGATAATTTTTCCGTTATCGGTTTGCTGTAAAATTCTTCCCAGCCCTCATATTCCTGGGCCGTCGGCTCCACAAAATAGTTCATAAGAATCACCTGTTCACTTAAAATGTTTTTTTTAGCATTCTGAACTAACCAATACCTATAAAATTCAAACGATTAACGATCGGTCCCCATTTGGCGGTCCATCAGGCTATCCGATCAATATGATATTATTGGAATATTATCTTCAGATTTGCAGGGCGTCAATAAGAAAGGATTTGCGCGAGAAACTTTTCAGGGCAGTCGATGGATTTTATTGCGAAAAAAGATACGGCTGCACGGCTCAAACCAACCGCGTTACAATTCTTTAATCATACCAATTTCGTCACAATTAAAAAATTTCGGGCAACAGCTGCATTCCGCCCAGACCACATGCGGAAGCTGTTCCCGACTCCTGGCTTCAAAGCCCAGTGATCTGAAAAATTCTTCTGCAAGGGTAAAGGTAAACAATTTTTTTATCCCCAGACGCCTGGCATCTTTCTCCATATATTGAACCAGTCGCGTCCCCAATCCCCGACGGTGAAAAACAGGATGCACCGCGACCGAGCGAATTTCGGCCATATCACCCCACAGCACGTGAAGCCCGCCGCACGCAATAATGGTTTCTTTCTTTCCGGATGCGCTGCCATCCTGCCCGTCGTTTTCCCCGTCCGACTCATTACAGACCACAATAAAATCTCTGATATTTTCATACAGCGTCCGGGGCCCCCGGGGGAGCATCAATTTGGAGACGGCAAAGCCGTTGATCAGTTTCATTACCTCCTGGACATCGGATACGCAGGCTTTTCGAACGGTCAGGTCCAGATCAATTTCACTGCAAATCCCGATTTCGGGAAACCCGACGGTACCCGGACCGGCCTGGGGCGGACATTCCGGAGGAAGGTCAACATAATGCATATGCGTCCTTTCCAACGTTAATTTACATGCGATATTCTGTTCCATTTGCTCCCTCCTGAACCGAAAAAATCCCCTGTATTCTACATAAAAAAACACCCGGTTTTTTTGGGCAACAAAGGAAAAGTTTTGTACTTTGAAACGTTTTCCCCTTATTGTCAAGAACTAATCCTGATTAGGCCAGTTTGTGCTTTTTAACAAAATTTTCTACGATTTCTGCCAGGGCTGGATTACCGATTTCCTGCAGGTCACAGTAAACCCGGGTATTGGGTTTCTTGATGTCAATAATGCAGCGGTAAAAGCAACGACATTATATGCTGCATTGCCACGATAACAGGTGTTGAAATTGTGGAAATCTCTTCCAGCTGCACCGATAATGATTACATTTTTTTCGCCATTTTAATTTTCCTCCTGTCATGTTTATTAAAATATTGTATCGGGGGGTACCTATGGTATGCTAATCTTAATTTACAACACATGACCATTCGATCCATTATGTTGTGAGTATCACAATTTTATTTGACGATGTTACCCATAATACAGGTAGTTATTATCAGTATATTCCTATTGGTAACCACCCGGATCGCACCGGCCGCAAGGGCCGGTCTAACCCGATAAGCAGGCATTGCTTGCCGTTTTTTCCGGCGGGTCAACGCATTTTACGGCCTATTCACTTTTTTCCTTTATTAATCCCGGCACACGATATGGCGCAATCCCGGGAAAAGATGCCGGCAATGGGCGGAACGGAGGCCGCGACATTGCGGCCGCAGTTATGATCAAGCCCCTCTTTCCATTTTTCATTGCGGTGTTAAAGCATCAGTATCAGTATTTAACTGATGCTTTAGCTGTAGTTTCCTGGCAACACACCCGTAAAAAATCATGATACATTTCATATGATTAACTGCCTTTACAAAACATTTATCCGAAAGAAGGCCTGAGGGCCCGCACATCCGGTTTAAGCGCCTGCTCTTTAAACCCGTTATTCTTAAGTTTATCGGATGATATACGTCATCTGACATAAATTCGGCTAAACACAAAATTAAACATGTCAATCCTCGGATGGAGTAAACCAAGATGAAAAATAAAAAAGAAACGATCCTGATTGCACTGGGCGGGAATGCCCTCATACAAAAAGGGCAGAAGGGAACTGCAGAAGAGCAGATCCGGAACCTCAAAAAACCCTTGGATATCATTGCAAAGCTTTCCAGAGAATATCGCATTGTCATCACCCATGGAAACGGGCCGCAGGTTGGGAATCTGCTGCTTCAGCAGGAAAGCTGTGATGCCGTACCTAAAATGCCACTGGATGTCGTCGGGGCCGAAAGCCAGGGTCAGATCGGCTACCTGATCGAATCCACCCTGGATACGGCACTGATGAACATCGGCATTGAAAACAGTCAGCCGTTTGCCACGCTGATCACCTATACGGTCGTTGACCAGAACGATCCGCTGTTTCAAAATCCCACCAAACCGGTCGGGCCGTTCTACACCAAAGAGCAGGCCGAAAAACTCCCCTACCGGATGGTCGAAACCATTCACGGGTACCGCCGGGTCGTGGCATCACCAAAACCGGTTGACATCATCAACCACCGGGAAGTGAAAACACTGATCGACATGAACTTTATCGTCATCTGCTGTGGCGGCGGCGGCATTCCGGTTATCCGGGAAGGAAAGAGTTTCCAGGGTGTCGATGCCGTTATCGATAAAGACCTTGCCAGCTCTCTGCTGGCGTCTGAAATCGACGCGGATCTGTTTATTGTCGCGACTGATGAAAAAGGCGTCTATGTCAACTTCGGAAAACCCGATCAGAAATTCATCGAAACAATGACGGTTGCAGAGGCCCGAAAGCATATCAGCGACGGCCAGTTCCCTGCCGGCTCCATGAAACCCAAAGTCGAATCAGCCGTCAATTTTGCCGAAGCTACCGGAAAACGAGCTGTCATTACAGCACTGGACGACATTCTTGAAGCTGTTGCCGGCAAATCCGGAACGGCCGTTATCCGATAGCCAACACCCGAAGCCATAATATTCTGCCATAACAGATGCGTACGCCTGCGCCCGTCTCTTATCAGGGAAACTCGCTGTTGGGCATGGGATATAACGAAAAACGCCGATAATCTGTCAAAGATCCTCCTCCAAGTCACTGTCTTGACATTATTTTTTATCGGCGTTTTTTCGTTTAACACTGACCGGAAAATTTCAGCCCCCCTGCCGGTTAAAAAATCCATCATTTAACTTATTGAATACCAATCCAGTTCCTTGCCAAAAAGCGTTTCAAATCTCTGCTTAACCATAACGTCAGGCCCCTTTCATTTATAGCAGGTAACGGTCTAAGGCGGTCCGTGCCCGCAACCCAATTTCCATGGAATTGCCGTTACAAAAAACTCTTTAATTTTCTACCGCCCGTTCGCTTCGCTCGAGACACAGAGCTCGCAGAGACAAAAACCACCGTTTCGAGGCTCTGCGTTCTTCGCGTCTCGAGCGAAGCGGGCGGTAACTATAACGGGAAAATTTTTGTTTTTTTGACAGAGTTTGAGGGATAAGACACTAAGGCGGGCGAAGCCCGCAACCCAAACAGGCACATTTTATGCTTATTCATAATTTGGGAATTGGTTCTATCAACGGCCATTTCATAATCACCGTGGGAATCCATTCCTATCCCGGCAAAGAAAAATCAAGCACCTCCGTAAAATACCAGCTTTCTTTTCCGAGCGTTAACGGGTAAAGCACAAAAAATTTTAAGGGTAACGGGTTTTTGACTCCGGCAGAAGCGTCAGTCATATTCCACGAAGTAAAAATGTCGTATAGCCGGTGACTTCAGCCACCGGTAGCCCCCCCATTTCTCAAGTCCCGAAGGGACGATGTACACCCGTTATAGCCAGCGCTATCATCCGTCATATTCCACCCGACGACATTCAGAAAATCGAAAAATCCTTCTTTAAATCTTGCATCTCAGTAGGTATATAACGTGCATTTTGACGCCGTCCTTTCAGGACTGCGGTCCGTGTGATGAATGTAACCGGGCTCTTCCCGCAGATATAAGTAATTGGTACTTTACAAAAAATGAAATCGTGGTAATAGGACTATGAAAGTCCTGCGGAAAATGTTTTTAATAGCTATGGCAAAAGTCAATGCGTGGCAAATTCACTACCGAATTCTGATTATCATTCTCCTCATCTGCTCGCCTCTGCCACGAAAAAAGCTATAACAAATTTGGCCGGTTCATGAAATCCGGTTTGATATTCAGACAGGGCAAATATGCCCGAAAAGGCCCTTAATATCAACTTATCAGGGCAAATTTACCTGATAATTAGTGGTTATGCATTAAGGAGAGATGATGCAGTCACATGAATTTAATGCGTTAAGACAGGCATTAAGTGACGATATGGATTTTCATACTGTTCAGCTATCGGATAACAGAGAAAGCTTAAACGTCCTGCGTTCGTACATCCGCGCAGTATTTTCATATATCGAAGGCAATGTAAATGGGTTCAAGTCCATTTCTTTAAAAATTTCAAATGAAGAATATGGCATTCAAATTAAAGAAAATGAAGAAAGAAAATTAAGAAACGTTAAACTTGATAAGCAAACTGAAGAGGAACGCGAGAGTTATATTACAGCAAAAGATAACCTATCTTTAGCTCTAAAATCAATCTCTACGCAACACGAATGTGACTACGTGTTGAATAAGCAATCTAATGACTCGCAAAACTATCTTACGTCAATCAAAATCCGAGATAGATTGACGCACCCTAAGAGTATACAAGACTTCAAAGTAAGTGAAGAAGACTTGGCAATAGTTGAGTCTACCTATAATTGGTTTATTAATGAAATCAGGTCGCTTGGAGAGTCAATTGACAAAGTTAGGCGCCGGAATTATGCATAACAATGCCCTTTCACAGCCGACCGGGCTTACGGCGCGGCTTTTTTAAGGGTTTCATTTTAACAAATTGCACAGTCCTTTCAACCGTTTTGGCATTCCCGCCCGGCGGGTGAAGGGCGACGTTCGCTGTAATGAACACGAAGAAAGGACAAGGCAAGTATGTCACGAGACTGGGAAGCACAATTCAGGGAATGGGCGAAGCCGCCGGGGAAGACCGAACAAGACCGTTGCGACAATGCCGCCTCGGCGATCCGCAACGCAATCAAGGCCAGCGACAAACTCCGCACCCGTGGTGTTTCCATCTTTGCCCAAGGCTCCTATCGGAACAATACAAACGTCCGCAAAGACAGCGACGTTGATATCGGAATTCTTTGCACTGACACCTTCTTCCACGACCCTCTTCCCGAAGGCTGGACCCAAGAAAGGCTTGGATTCCCGGACGCCACCTATCATTATGACCAGTACAAGAACGAAGTAGAAGAGGCCCTTGTCAACTACTTCGGACGCTCCGCCGTGAAGAAGGGAAACAAAGCTTTCGATGTTCACGAAACGAGCTACCATGTCGAAGCAGATGTAGCCGCGTTTTTTGAGCATCGCCGTTACCAAGCAAACGGCACCTATCTTGAAGGCGTTGAATTGCTGACGGATAAAGAAAACCGCCGCGTCATCAACTGGCCGGAACAACACTACGAAAACGGCGTCAGTAAAAACAAGACCAACGGCACACGTTTCAAGTCCATTGTTCGCGTGCTGAAATCCCTTTCAAACGAAATGACTGTGCAGGGGATCGGCGCAGCTGATGTTCCGGGCTTTTTTCTGGAGTGTCTTACCTACAATATCCCCAATGACCGCTTTGGAAACTACACATACACAGCCGACGTGAAAGCGGCGCTCGTATTTATTTACGAGAACACGAATACACCCGACGCATGCGCAAAGTGGCTCGAAATTAGTGAGTTGAAATGGCTCTTCCATGCGACACAGAAATGGACGATAGAGCAGGCAAATGCTTTCACATATGCTGCATGGAACTATGACGGACTCGGGGGGGAGTCATGAAGAATCTTAACATGAAGCCCTTCCTCTACCTGCTTGCCGGTTTCTCTGCGGTTGTACTCTTCTTGGCCGCTATTGTTCAGGGGTTTGACCTTCGGAACTTTTTTGACGTGCTTCGGCTCATCCCGGTTGTTGCCACGGCGGACGGTATCGCCTACTTCCTCTTCACTGTCTGGCTTTGGCGCTGGAAGCGTCTTCAAGGCTGGCTAATCCCGTTCCCCGACTTGAATGGCACATGGCAAGGGAACATTCAAACGAACTGGAAGGATGTTGAAGGAAAGACGCCTGGTCCTATTCTCACGATCTTGACAATAAAGCAGAGCTTCGGGCGAATGAGTTGTGTTATGCGAACCGAGGAAATGGAAAGCTACAGCTATCTTGAAGGATTTTGCATCGACAAGGACGCCCAAGTCCGGCGGCTCTGCTACTCGTACACGAGCAGACCAAAAGCTTCATTGCGCGAAAGAAGTACGCCACATGATGGTACGATGCTGTTTAACATTATTGGGACGCCCGTTCACAAGCTTGAAGGTGAATACTGGACGCAACGCCAAACAGCCGGATCGGTAACACTTTCTTTCCGGGTAAATGAACTACTTGACGAAATGCCAGGCGATCTTCCGACGCATCCAGTGACAGGCGGCGAGGGAGATGCTGGCTGTGGAAGATCATGATGAAATACATAACACACAGCAGCGAACAACCGGCTGCATTGGACCGCAAAATGCGGTCGATTTGAGAATTTCCGTAGGCATCATTTAACTTGTCTTTAATTCCGGCCATGTTTCTTTTGCGGCCCATGAGCCGAAGCGTTAGCGAGAGAAAAATGAATACATTACAAAACGATAAGGAAGAACAAGATTTTCGTTCACGTTCATATTACGACATACCATCTAAAGAAAAAATTGAAAGCATGTCAGGTATTGATTTGGCGGTGTTACAATTAAAATATAAGCCAGATGACCCAGGGTCGATAGTCGTACTAAATGAATGGCGGAGACGAGACAAAATTGAACAACACGAACTCAACAAAAAACTCATAAAATCGCAAAACAAGACAGCTGTAGTTGCAAGCATTTTTGGCATCACGGGTACAATTATCGGTGCTATACTTACAGTCATTTTAACTAAAGTTTTTAAGTAGTAATGCCCAAAGATAATTTTCGCTAACCACCGGGTGAACATTGTCCGGTCAAAACGACGCGCCCGGCAAGTTACCCGGAACGTTGTGCACGAAATAAATATCAAGGATTTGATTTGTGATTAGAGGCTATGAGGAGCAATTTAAAGGCAAGATTGTGAAACAAATCCAGGGTCTGCTATGTCGTATCAACTCCATAAAACTGTCTCAGAAAGTATCCAGATATTATCTTGTAGATTTGTCTCTTTGCCTGCAAGCTGGAGCCTTGCTTGGAGCCCTTCATCTATCATCCACAATATTGGAGCTTACAATTAGAGAAATGGTTATTAAGCTTACAACGGATGCTCTTCCGAAAACAAATAACAATAGGAACATAGAAAAAGAATTAGAAGACAAGAGACATTTGGGCTTCTCGAAGCTGGTGGAAATATTAGAATCCGAAGGATTTTTTGATTCAAAAGACGCCGAACTATCCCTGCAATTTTACAAAGATGTCCGAATTCCATTACACCATGGACTTCCAAGGCGATTTGTTTCTAATCATGATGATTTTCTTTTTGATTTTCATGAAAAAATCTTTGGCGGAACCTACCATACAACGATGCATGATTTTGAAAGAGTTATTGAGGAAAAGTCCCTGAGTTTAATTGAAACAGCTATTGGTATAATTGAGAGAAATCAAAAATTAAATGCGCGCAACCATGGGGTGGAGAGGGACGCGGAATAGCGGGTCCGTTTTTACGGCAAATGGTCACGCGCGCGCCTCACCCCAACCGTTCACTGAGAAATGAAGAAGAAACAAATTGGAGGCGGTGTAATGGCAGGTACCTCAAAACCATATTCTGATTTCCTGAGGGTGGATCTTCATATCCATACGGATATGAGCAAGCTGACCAAAGCAAATGACTACAAAGGCACCTTCTCTATACAGACAGTCTACAGCAAAATGGTGGAGAACGGTGTCGAAATATTCTCATTAACTGATCACAACATCATCAATGTCGCAGCCTATACTGAATACTATGAGACCTTTGCGAGTGAAGATGGCCCTCTCCTATTAATTGGAATAGAGCTTGATGTGACTGTGGATGGAGCACGATACCATTCACTATTCATTTTCTGCCATCATGATATTGATAACGTCAATCGACTTAGTGATGCACTGGAGGGTTACTATTCGGAGAAAGAACTGGCGCATGCTGATCGTGTAATAACTCTTGATGATATTGTTACTTTGTTTCCGACTGATGATTTCTTCTTTATTCCCCACGCAGGCAACGGCTCTAACAGTCTGGTTGATGCTTATCGCGCTGATATACCTTATGCACAAAAGATGCTTTTGCTTATGCCGAGTTGTGCTCTGGAGAAGGTGAAACAAAAAGCTATTGCCCATTACAATGACTCGTTCGGCAAGCAAATGCCAGAAGCCCATCGTGATAGGAAAGACATCGCATACATACAGTTTTCCGATAATCACAACATAGAGAAGTATCCCCTCGTGCATAAGGGAGGAACTGAAAATCCTCCGCATGAATTCAATTATGTTAAAGGCGGTAAGAATTACGAGACGCTTAGGCAAGCATTCATTGATCCTGAGTCGCGCATTAAGTCCGAAGCTCAACTGGCGACTTTTCCTCGTAACCAAAACCATTTGGAGGGGCTAAAGATTTCGGGATGTGACCACATTTCAGACACACACCTTATGTTCAGCCCTCATCTCAATGTCATTATCGGGGGACGTTCCAGTGGAAAAAGCTTGTTAATGAGCTTGTTCGGTAAATGTATCGACAGGCTTCCTGAAGACCATACTTACGAAGGTCTGCTATCCACCGCTACGGTGCAGACCAAGACTCAACGTGAAGCTGCATATTCAGGCGAATCAACCTTGGATGCAGAGCCTATCTGGATTAAGCAAGGCGACATCATTCGATATTTCGAGCAGTTCCACCTCGATGAGCTTGCTGACAAAGTGGGGAAAAAAGACGAAAGGAATTTGGCGCGGCAGAACCTGATTGAAAAACGCAATCAGCTTAGAAATGAGGTAGACGCTCTATCTAAAGCTTACAGTGAGGCTTATGAAAGCCTGAAGGAACGAAGTTTTGTGCTTCATGAACAGACTATCGCAGAGAGCTTAAGTGATGAATACACTGTAAAGTTCGACAAGGAAACAATCCTTGAAGAAATCGGCAATTCCACAGAGCTTTTGAAAGAGACAGATGAGCAGTTTCTCGCAGTCTTAAAAGCCGTGGACGCCTTGAAAGAGAATGCTTTCATTTCGTTCACCGATGAAGAATCTCAACTCACTGAAGCCTTTGAGAAGTTGATTCAAGATAAGCAACAGCATTATCGCAATAGAGGGCTTGTTTCTCTAAGAAAACAAACCTTTGTCGAGTGGGTAGAAAAGACTCTTTCAGAAAAGAACACCGGCTTGGGAAATGCTGCCGAGGACAAGGCCAATGCGACTCAGACAATCCAAGCTATCGCTGTAGATGTAAAAGATAAGCTTGAGTCCGCCGCGAAGCTCTTATTGGTAAGCAACCAGACAAGTAGCTTGTTATGCCATGAAGTTGAGGAGTTCGACCTTCATGGGGAAACAAGGTTTGTTGTCGAGGCCACAGCCAATACCTCACCGCGTGATGTCGTTTTGGATGCTATTCGAAACGCAGACACGGCAAAGAGCCTTTACAGCAACCTGCTTGCTCTCATCTCAGACGAAAAGAGTGTTAAGAACCTCGGCGGCAATACACCTGATGCGTTGAGCCGCAAGTTAGGAACCCTTTTTACTCCGCTTTATGAGTGTTACAGCAATCCGAATGAGTCGTTAATATATGCAGACGCATCAACCTCGAAAGGCAACAGTCCGGGCTATAACTCTGAAAAATATTTGGAAATCCTTCTCTCTCAAGCGGACAGCAAACTCGTCTTCATAGACCAACCAGAGGACAACTTGGGTAGCAACTTTATTGCTGAAGCTCTCGTTTCCATGATTCGGGAAAAGAAGTTCCGAGGTCAGGTATTTCTTGTAACCCACAATCCCGCTATTGTCGTCTATGGGGATGCCGAGTCCATCATTGTGGCAAGCAATGACGATCAACGCATCAGCTACCGGCAAATCGTGCTGGAAGATCGACAGGCACAAAAAGAGGTTTGTCAAATATTGGATGGTGGCGAATACATTTTTGATCGGCGGGCCAAGAAATATAACATCAAACGCATTCTAACTGAATTGAGGCAAGACCATGTGTGAAATAAACTGCACCGCAACCATCACCGAAGAATCCATTGAAATTGCTTTGGATGGTACGGCGATTTTGATCTCATTGGATGGAGACATAGATTTCACTCCTTTAGCCAAACACTTAACCCATCTAATTGAACGCAAATGCGGCATAGCAATCACATGGGCTGAGGTTGAGGAACCAACGGATAAGGCAAATATAGCCAAAGAGGTAGTCGATGGGATAATCGAATCTTTCAATCAGGTTATCGAAGAACAGTTTGACGAGGTGAAAAAATAGCGGGGTCAGGTCTTCATTCTTGACAGAATTGGAAACAACAACGGCTTCGCCGAACCATCGGGTGAACTTGACCGGGCAAAACAACGCGCCCGGCAAGTTACCCGCACGTTATACGAAGGAACATAAAATGAGTGAACAAATTAAGAGAGCAGTTTATTCAAAGATTTGTGGAACGCAAAATTGGGTCCCTTCTGGTCGAGCAAAAATAAGAATAGGGAATAATGTTATTCACGTTCGATTTTGCTCAACAAATAGTCGTTCACCTTCAAAATAAAAATTTAACATTAACTCCAACACATTAACTACAGCTTTTGAGTTGTGGATTTGCGGGGATCAGGAAACATATTATCTTACACCGATCGAAATAA
Organism: Desulfobacterales bacterium; assembly: GCA_028704555.1. NCBI lineage: Bacteria > Pseudomonadati > Thermodesulfobacteriota > Desulfobacteria > Desulfobacterales > Desulfobacterales bacterium. The sequence continues at coordinate 26,077 of JAQWFD010000006.1, read as the reverse complement.
TAAAAAAAATATACACTGATCCTGATGCATATCAGGATTATCACCACGAAGGAATAAAAGTCGTTTCAATAGACACGGATAGCAATTATGTAATGTATGCACGGGGTGGGAAATCAATTAGCTTGAAACCATATCTAAAGGGAATAATCCAATAATTGTATAATATGTGGTTTCACATAGGACCGATCGTACCTCGCTGCCTGTCAACCACGGCGTTATATGGTGAATATTCAAAGATCGGTGTCAGATCTTATATAGTAAATAAGACTCAGCTACATAGGCTGATCAGGATTAAGCACAAATAGTGTTACATCTTGCATAGTGTACTATTTAACCTTTTTACAGCACTATTCACTATGCAAGATCTGACACCTTTTCTTACAGTTTTCGGCCTTGATCATCGTCTCGGCCATATATCCAGCTGTGGAGTCCCGCCCGTTTCTGGCGTACGACGTTGCGCGCTCCGGGGAAAAGATGCCGGGGTCATGAAGCGTTAAGAAGCGCAAACTGTCTGAGGCGCGCCGAATTTTTGCGCTTTAGCTTTATGGCCCCGGCATCCCCCGGATCGTGCTGGAGAAGCCGGCAATGGGCGGAACGGCTCCCGTGACGACGTGGCCGAAATGATGATCAAGGCCATTATTTATAATTGACGCCAGCCGGCATATCGCTATAATTAATACTATCCAACCGGTTATGAATCCGTATAGGTTCCGTTTTCCCCGCACTGCGACAAACGGTCGATCCAACAGGATGGCTGTGTGCATTACAAAGTGTATTTCTTCCCCGGGATTTAGCACCTCAGCAATTCACCAACCAAAACCAGGAGGTGAATACCATGAACAGCAATGAGCTTAAAAAAATTCTGGCAGGATTTTGTATCGCCGGGCTGATTGCCGGTACGGCTCTCACGCTCAACGGATGTGAGAAGGCAAGCGCATGATCCGGTGAGAAACCGGGAGCTGGAAGCTCCCAGAGCAGTTGAAGCGGCGGATCTTCCTGTGCCGGTGGCACAGACAAGGAAAAGACCGAGTAAGAATGATGTTTTCCAGATTTAACGTAAAAAAAGGAACCGGTTGTGTCAACAACTGAGGTTGAAACATTTGAAACGGTCTACCCCACATGCCGCTCAGTCATAGATGATAAAGCCTGGGGAAGAATACAGGCGGCGTGTGGGACAGGACTGCCGCCGGATGATGTCCCGCAGCTGCTGCAACGCCTGGCCGCACCGAACGGCCTTCCGGATTTTCTGTCCGAACTTGCCCGGATCGAAAGGGCATTCCGGCAGCTGAGTACCGAAAAAAGCCAACCGTTTCCAGCCGTCTCATCCTATACGGTAAACCCGACACTTAAACTGTATCCGGTTTCCTTTAAACGCCTTGCCAGCCTGATCGATCCGCCTTCGGCCGCCCGCGCTGCCGATCCGGAACCGGGTGAGTCTGTCGTCATGATCTGGAAAAATCCCGAATCAAACCGGCCGAACATTGCAGAGGCCGTAAGCGCAGATCTGCTGGCGCTTAAACTCGTGGTTGAGCATATCGACATAACCGCAGCCGCCGATGAAAAAATCACCTCATTGGGGCTGATGACCGGAGCACTCCGGCAGGCAGCCGACAAGGGGATACTGCTTTGCCCGCCTTCAAAAATTCATCGCAGCAGCGACTATGATTCGTCAAATGAAATCCATCACAACAGATTTCTGTCATCTGCCGTTTTTACCCTTCAGTGGCATATCACCCAAACCTGCGATCTTCACTGCCGGCACTGTTACGACCGAAGCGACCGGGCGGTCATGCCTCTTGAGCAGGGGGTGTCCGTCCTCGATGATTTTTTTGATTTCTGCAGGCAGCGTTATGTCAGGGGGCAGGTAACGTTTACCGGCGGAAATCCGCTGCTCTACCCCCATTTCACCCAACTTTACCAGGCAGCGGCAGACCGGAGATTTACGATTGCCATCTTGGGCAATCCATCCCCGAAACACCGGATCGAGGCATTGATCCCTGTCTGCAAACCGTCCTTTTTCCAGGTCAGCCTGGAAGGGCTTGCGCCCTACAATGACTGGATCAGAGGCCAAGGGCATTTTCAACGCACCCTTGAATTTCTTAAAATTCTCCGGGAGCTTGACATCTACTCGATGGTGATGCTGACCTTAACCCGTGACAATATGGACCAGGTACTGCCTCTGGGCGAAATGCTTCGCAACCGGACAGATTCGTTTACATTCAACCGGCTGTCCATGGTGGGAGAAGGGGCAAGCCTGATGCTTCCGGAAAAAGATCCGTTTCGCCGGTTCCTGACCGATTATGCCGCTGCGGCGAAAACCAATCCGGTATTGAGCATCAAAGACAATCTTTTTAACATCCTTCGATACCGGAACGGCCAGCCGCCCTTTGGCGGCTGCACCGGTTACGGGTGCGGCGCCGCCTTTAATTTCGTATCCGTACTTGCCGATGGCGAGGTCCATGCCTGCAGAAAATTTCCTTCCTGTATCGGAAACATTTTTCATCAGCCCCTTGAAGACATATACGATTCGGCAACCGCACACCGCTACAGGCAGGGAAGCAGGGCTTGCCGGCGCTGCGCCCTGCGCCCGGTCTGCCGGGGATGCCTGGCCGCCACTTACAGCGCCGGCATGGACCTGTTCGAAGAGAAGGACCCCTGGTGTTTTTTCAGCCCGTCCGGATAACCCCCATCCGTGGCTACGAGCCTATCCGAATATCTTAGACAGCTCATCCTGCTGATATATGGGCAGCGGAATCGTTTGCGCCTGTTTTATCAGCCGGATGCCGTCCGCCGGGTCCATGAATTTACCGATACAGGTGGCCTTGATGCCATGTTCGTTCAACTTTCCGATAACCTCCCCGGACACATCGGGCGCCGAGGCAATCAGCAATGATCCCGAAGCAAAGGTGCCCAGCGGATCGATATTATAAAATTGACATAGCGCCGCTGTCTCGCAGCTGATCGGAATCCGGTCATGGTACACCTCCATCCCCAGGTGGCTGGCATACGCCATTTCATATATGCCGGTTGCAATGCCCCCTTCGGTGGGATCATGCAGCGCATGAATCTCCGGATACCGTGAAACGATCCGTGAATCCAGAGTTACGCTGATTCCCGGATCATACAGGTACTGCTGGGCACGGGTAACCAATTCATCAGAAAAATGGGTTTTTAATGACTGCCCGTGTTCATTGGCGATGATGGAAGTCGCCTCTATCGCCGCCCATTTGGTCATAATCAGGTCATCGCCTTTTTTTGCACCGGCCGTGGGTTTAAGCCCTGTTTTTTCAACCTCCCCCAGCATCTGCCCCACCACCACCGGCTTGGTGACACTGCTGGTCACTTCGGTGTGCCCCCCGCAATAGATAATCCCAAGTGCTTTGCAGCTTCCGGATATCTGTGAAAATATCCTCTCGAGTTCTTTTTGTTCCGTATGCTCCGGCACCAGAATCGTCGCGAGAAACCACAGCGGAACCCCCCCCATGGCCGCGATGTCATTGGCATTGATATTGACCGCATAATAGCCGATTTCAGCGGTTGCATGCGTGATGGGGTCGGTCTTTGCGATCAGATAGCGGCTGCCGTCCATATCGATAACCGTTGCGTCCTCACCGATTCCTGAGCCGAGAACGATCCGGTCGCTGACCTGGGTATAGTCTGAAATCAATTTTTCGAGGATATTTACATTAATCTTGCCGATCTGAAGCACTGCCATAAGCTATTTTTTCACCTCTCCTTTCACTGACAGATGTCAGCACCTGGTATAATAATCCGGAAACAATAATCGAGGGAAGCGTGCCCCCGACCGTGTATTGCATGTGCGCTACCGTCTCGAATACGGCGAACCCGATTGCCCAGGATATGATGGCCGACACATTGTATCCTTTGACGTACCAGTATTCACCGCAGCGCTTATAGAGCTGGCCGACATCGATCCTGCGTTTACGGATAATGAAATAGTCAGTCAGAACCACTCCGAAAAGCGGCACGAACATGGCGCCGATCAGCAGCAGAAAATTTTCAAACTGCTCAACCGGCGTCAACAGAGCAACGACAATGGTAACAATGCCGGAACCCCACATGACCGTATTGGGTTTGACTTTTGGTGAAATATTCATCACCGAACAGGTGGTCGAATAAATATCGGGAAAATCGGACGTGACAGTTGACAGAACAATCAAAACCAGCGCCGGCACGGCAAGGCCGATGGTTCCCATGGTCTGAAGAATCAAAAACCCCGGATCGGTCGATCCCGTCATCAGTGTGGCGACCAGTCCCAGGATATACATCCAGGAGGAGATGATAAAATATCCCCACCAGGTATTCCAGAACGCGGACGAGGTGCTTTTTGACATCCTGGAATAATCGGCCACCAGCGGCATCCAGGATATGGGCATGGCAATCACCAGGTCCAGACCCGTCATGAACGGCATCGGATCGGCAGCGCTTTTTATCAAATTTAATTCAAGACCGGTAAAGGACACCCAGCTCATCGCCCCCATGATCAGAACCATGGCCACCATGGAAATCGACTGCATGGTCTTCCAGATTGTTTTACCGGTATACAGTGCCCACAGCAGCGTGCCGACGCCAAGAAGGATGATCCAGAACCGGCTGGTGGCAAAAACGCCTCCGATGCCCTGTCCAAGCGCTGCGCCGGCCCTGCCGCCGATAATCAGCATGATCGATGCCCATCCGACCAGCTGGATGATATTGAGCACCGCGGCAATTCGGGAGCCACGGATTCCGAATGACGGTCTGAGCGATACCATGGACATGATGCCATGATCCGATCCGATAATTCCTCCCAGCCCCATCAGGGTGTTTCCGATGATATGACCGATGATAATCGCCGATAACCCGAGCCACAAGCCCATCGTGGAAAGAAATCCCCCGGCCCAGATTTCCGCCAGTGAAATACCGACCCCGGCCCACAAAAGAAAATAATCCAGTCCGCCCCAATGCCTTTCCGCTGCCGTTACCGGTCTGATATTCATGTCACCTATCCTGTTGGCCTTTCCGTATTAAAACTGATTTCATGTATGGTTTATCCATATGATTTATCGGCAGGGGTCCTGCAATTGAATTTCAAGGCACCTGAGCCCGAGTTGATGACATGGCGGTGTTCAAAAAACCGTGGAATCAGAATTCCCGAATTTAGCAGGACATCGCCATACGCCCCGACCATGGTCAGCGGTCAAAAGTTCTGTCATCTGAACGACACATTGATAAACCCAAAATGCGCTGTCCCCACGACCTGTCCGGGCCTGCCGACAACTCATTTGGGTAAAATACCACATACGTTATGACATTTCCAGTATCATATACATTTCATTTAGACAGCTTATTTTCAATAATCGTTGATTTGCCATCATCATTCCTTCAAAATCGACTTGACGGGCATTCCAGGCTTAACTCGCTTAAACGTTTACCAGAAAATTCTGCCCTCGGCGGCGGCTCAAGGCCATGGAGGATTCCCGCGCCCGAAGTGTCCCAACCGGCAAAGGGGAAAGCGCTTGCGCAACAAGCATGCTGTTTGCATTTTCATGGGAATTGTACTATCTCCAATACGTCACGCTGTTGAGGGATCATAGCAACTCCTCTTTTATTCTAACAACTGTAAAGGAAAAAAATATCATGACCTATCATATAGCCCTCATCCCGGGCGACGGCATCGGCTGCGAGGTGGTTCCGGAGGGTGTGCGGGTATTAAACGCGCTGGCTGACGGGCACGGTTTCAAGGTGGCGTTCACCGAATTTCCCTTCTCGTGTCGCTACTACCTGGACCATGGAGCAATGATGCCCCCGGATGGGCTGGACACACTCAAGCGCTTTGACACCATTCTTCTGGGCGCCGTGGGAGACCCCAGAGTTTCGGATCATATTTCTTTGTGGGGACTGCTGCTGCCCATCCGGCGCGTATTTGATCAATACGTCAACCTGAGGCCGGTCCGACTCCTGCCGGGAGTCAAAAGCCCCCTGGCCGGACGCGGCAGCAAAGACATCGACTTTGTGGTCATTCGGGAAAATACCGAAGGCGAATACTCGGATATCGGCGGAAGTCTCTTTCCCGGCACCGACAAGGAGATAGTCGTGCAACAGACCCTGTTCACCCGAAAAGGCGTGGACCGGATACTGCGCTATGCCTTTGAGCTTGCCCGAAAACGGCCGCGAAGGCATCTGACATCGGCCACCAAATCCAACGGAATCAGATACACCATGCCGTTCTGGGATGAACGTTTTGCCGCCGTCGGAAGTGAATTTTCCGATATCCGGTGCGACCGGTTTCACATCGACATTCTTACGGCCAATTTCGTACTTCACCCGGACTGGTTTGATGTGGTGGTGGGAAGCAATCTTTTCGGTGATATTCTCTCTGACCTGGGACCAGCCCTGGCGGGCGGCATCGGCATCGCTCCCTCAGCCAATATCAATCCGGAACGCGAATTCCCGTCCATGTTCGAACCGGTACACGGCTCGGCCCCGGACATCGCCGGCAAGGGCATTGCCAACCCGATTGCCACGCTGTGGTCGGTGCAGATGATGCTCGAATTTCTGGGAGAGGCGGCAGCGGCAACTGACCTGATGAAGGCCATCGAAGCCGTGACGGCACGGGGGGTCTTTACACCGGACCTGGGAGGCAGGGCGACCACCACCGAAGTGACCGACCAGGTACTGGCTGAACTTGACCGCACGGCAGGGAGCTGATCCCGAAACGTTCAATTGAGAAGCGGCACCCGGTCCGGTCACCGCAAAAACAGTTTCAGCAGCAGGCGCTGAAGCAAGGTGCCGTAGGGCGGGTGAGCCATCCGGCCGGTATTGAAAAAACAACCCCGCTTGAGAACAGTTTTCGCCTTTGAAAAAGCAAGGAACCCTTCCCGGCCATGATACTGCCCCATACCCGACGGGCCGATCCCGCCGAAAGGGGCATCATCAGCGGAAACATGCATGAGCGTATCGTTGATGCAGACCCCGCCGGAATGGGTTTCGGCCAGCACCCGCCTCTGAAGCGACCGGTCAAAACTCATCAGATACAGGGCCAGCGGCCTCGGGCGCTGTTGAATGTATTCGATGGCCTGATCCATGTTCCCGCAGGTCACCAGCGGCAGGACAGGGCCGAAGATTTCCTGCTGCATCAGCATCATGTCATCGGTCACCTTCAGCACCAGCTGGGTGGCCAGTTTGCGCTGGTCCGGATCAGGCACACTGCCCCCGGGATCGGTGTCGATCACCACCGCGCCCTTGTCACGGGCATCCTTGAGACAGTCCTGAATCCGCCGGAAGTGAGCCTCATTGATGATGCTGGTGTAGTCGGGATTGTCGGAGACGTTTCCGTACCTGTCGGCAAAGGCGCGCGTGTAGGCGGCAACAAATTCGTCCACCCGCTGTTTCGGCAGCAGCACATAGTCCGGAGCGATGCAGATCTGCCCGGCATTCATGCACTTGCCTAAAATCAACCGCGCCACGGCAATATCCATGGGGATATCCGCATCGATGATCACCGGGGATTTACCGCCCAGCTCCAGGGTCACCGGCGTCAGGTTGTCGGCAGCCGCGTGCATGACGTGGCGTCCGACCGCTGTTGAGCCGGTAAACAGCAAATGATCAAAGGGCTGCCGGCTGAACGCCTGCGCCACTTCAATACTGCCGTCGATCAGCGCCACCTCGTCTTCCCGGAAAATCTTTCTCATCAGGCAGCCCAGAACCTTATTGGTGGCAGGGGTAAACTCACTCATCTTGATCATGGCCCGGTTGCCGGCGGCCAATGCAAAGGCCAGCGGCCCTGCCGAGAGCATCAACGGAAAATTCCACGGCACAATAATACCCACCACCCCCAGGGGCTGATACACCACCCGAACCCGGGCCGGCAACAGCAGCATTCCTGCCCTGCGCCGCTCCGGCCGCATCCATCGCCGGACATGCCGGGCGCAGTAACGAAGACTGTTGACCGCCGGCAGAATATCCCCCAGCAGAGAGTCGTAGTCTGCCCGGTGCCCGAAATCCCGGCTCATTGCCTGAACCAGATCATCCCGGTAGGCAACGATGGCCTTTCGAAGGGCATTTAACCGTCGGATGCGGGAGGCGGCATCGGGCATGGGATCGGCCAGAAATGCCTGCCGCTGCCTCAAAAAAATCTGATGCGGCCGAAGCGCCTCATACTGTTTGCGGGCAAAAGCCAGTTTTCGGAGTGTCATGGCTGTCTCGTCAGGGTTTGAGAAACATGAATTGTGCAAAATTTCTGAATTCCGCAAGGGGCTTGATCATAATTTCGGCCATGGTGTCGCAGGCTCAGGTCCCGGCATCTTTTCCCCGGATCGTGCCATATCGTACCCAGGGAACGGGCCGGATTCCACGGCCACGCTTCGGAACGATGGCCGAAATTATAATCGAGCCCGTTAATTATAGCGCGGGGTCCGATATCCGCCCAGGAGCCCTTCGGAAGAAAACACCAGCTGCCATAGCTGAATGCCCCTGGCACGAAAAGCTCCGGCACATGACAACAGATAATATTGCCACATTCGGTAAAATCGATTGTCATAGTCTGTTTTGAGTGTATCCCAGTTTTCACGAAAATTTCGAAACCACTGCATCAGAGTCGTATCATAATCGACGCCGAAACTATGCCAGTCTTCGAGAACAAAAATGCCCTCGACAGCCGACATCAACTGTTCTGCAGACGGCAGCATGGAATTTGGAAAGATGTAGCGTTCTATCCATGGATCGGATCGGGTTACGGACCGGTTTCCACCGATGGAGTGTAACAAAAAGAGTCCGTCGGCCTTCAGGCATCTCCGGACTGTTCGCATGAAGGTCGCATAATTTTTATACCCGACATGCTCGATCATGCCAATAGATACAATGCGATCGAATGTTTCATCTATCTGACGATAATCCTGTAAGCGGATATCGACCGGAAGCCCCCGGCACTGTTCCCTTCCAAATGCGGCCTGCTGTTCGGAAACGGTAATCCCGACCACTTCAGCCTGATATCGTTCGGCGACAAATCTGGCGGTTCCGCCCCACCCGCATCCGATATCCAGAAGCCGCATTCCCGGCTGCAGATTCAATTTCCGGCATATCAGGTCCAGCTTGGCCTCCTGCGCAGCGTCTAAATTATCCGCGTTTTTCCAGTAACCACAGGAATAAATCATGCGTTTATCAAGCATACACTGATACAGCTTATTGCCGATATCATAATGATGTTGACCAATTTGAAAGGCACGGGAGGGCTTCTGAAGGTTGCACAATCTGGCCTTCAGGGCAGCCAGATACCATGTCCTGGACCGGACCCGTTCATCCAGTCTGGCGCGTAAAATCTGACAGAAAAATTTATCTATCCTCTGGCAGTCCCACCAGCCGTCCATATATGCCTGCCCGAAAGCAAGCGATCCTCCGGAAAAAACTCTGGCAAACAGATCATCGTTATGTATCTGAATATCCCAGTCACGATCCCCATTGATTCTGACATCAGCCGTTTCCAACAGTTTTTCAATCTTTGCACGAAAATTATTCTCAGACATGACCTCCCTCTTTTAGCGTTATACCTGGTTAAAATGATAGACGTATACCCTGATATTTCAAAAATGAGCTGAATTATTCATATGTGTCAAGGAGAATGAACGCATACCGTGAGGTTTCGGTGATTTCGGCCAGCTGCCGAACCGGTTCATACCACCTGCTTTTTCCAGTTATATCGGCGCATTCGATCCAGATTAATCTGATGATTATGAAACGCATTTCGAATCATGAAATGCAGACGGTTGTATACGTTGACCTCGCTCGTGCCGGCTTCAAAATCGAGAAAAAGAAGATTGACTTTCGGATACAGCTGCTTGAGCCGTCGTTCGATGCCTTTGGCAATCACATGGTTGGCAATACATCCGAACGGCTGCAGGCATACCACATCCCAGATGCCCTCCCCTGCAAACCCGGCGATCTCCGCCGGAATAAGCCATCCTTCACCGAACTGACTCGTAAGGCTGACGACCCGAGATGCGGATCGGGCCTTCTGCCAGATCCCGATCGGGGGTTCATAGCAACAAAACCCGGACAGCACCTGCTCAAAACGACGAATCCATTTATGGCACTGTCGTTCCAGGAACGTCTGTTTCAGAACGCAAACCCCGCCGCGCTGGATGAAGCTCTCCCGGTTCACCTTCTCGTTGACGAAAAACTGCATGACAAAATCAAGCAGACAAGGGACGACGACTTCCACGCCCTGGGAGACAAGCCAGTCGATCACGTGCATCTGGCTGAAACGATTGTATTTAAGAAAAATTTCGCCCACGATCCCGATCCGCGGGCAATGGATCGGTCCGGCAACCACATCGTTAAAATCCCGGACAGCGTTTTTCAGAAGCTTCAGGAGCCCGTCAATATCCTTGTTTTCAACGAGTACCGGGGCAACCTTCAGATAGTGATCTCGAACTTTCCCGGCCTGCCCTTTCAGGCGCTCCCGCACAACGGACCGATAGTACATGCGCGCGATGGCATCGGCATACAGCAGGCTGGTGAAGGCGGGCCGGATGATTCGGCGAAAATCAAATTCAAAACCCGGTGGGTTATTAACCATTTCATCTGCGTATGACACGCTCATGACAGGCACCGACGGATAGCCGGCGGCGGCCAGAGCCTTTTTGATCAGGGCCAGATAATTCGACGCGCGACATTGCCCCCCGGTCTGCGTCATCCCGACCACGGTCTGCTCCGGATCGTATTGCCCCGTTTTAAACGCCTTGATGATATCCCCGACCACCACAATAGCCGGGTAGCAGACCTCGTTATTGGCATAGGCAAGCCCGTATTGCACGGACAGCTCATCCGCCGGCGGCAGGTTTTGCAGATCATAGCCGAGTAAACGAAAAATCGGCGGGAAAAACGGTGAATAAAAATCGGAAAAATATGGCACAATGATCGGTTTTCGGCGGTCATTCGGCCTACAGGACGCAGTGGTCACCCGACAATATCGATCCGGAAGCGGTTTGGAAACCGACCGGCTGTTGCGCGTTTCGACCAACGATCGAAGCCGCAATCGAACCGATCCGGTACTGAAAATTTCGTCGATTTTGATCAGGGTAAACGTTTTTCCGGCCGCCGAGAGCACATCCCGGATCTCGTCCATGATAAAGGCGTCCGGCCCACAGCCAAATGAATTGAGCATTACATATTGGATATCGGTATTCCCCTGCCCGGCTACCCACTGCGCCGCCTTGAGCAACCGATTCGGCCAGGCCCACTGAGGAACTGCGACCAGGTCCCGGAGGCTTCCCCGGGACATCCGCGCAGCCGGATCGACCGGAAGCACATCAACCCCCAGATCGGCCAGGAGGTCCGATGTCTGATGTTCAATAAGCGGATCCGCATGGTAAGGACGGCCGGCCAGCACGATCACCATCCGCCCCTGCGCACGGGCCTGATCCAGAAGTTCCTGCCCCTGCCGACAGAGTGTGTCCCGGAATTCGCACTGTGCCGCCAAGGCCTTTCGAAAGGCTTTTTCGAATCGATATCGGGAAACCTTCAGTGATTTCAGGTACTGCCAGCAGGCTTTCTCCAAAAGGCCTTCGTCCCTGAACGATACGGCCGGCGTGTCAAAGGGAATTGTCTCCCGCCCTTTTTCTTCGACAATGCCTTTCAGCACATCCGAATATCCGGTGACAATCGGACAGTTGAAACTATTGACGGCCCCGGCCGAATCTTTTGGCTCATGGATGGTCATCGGGTAAAAAATACGATCCACCCCCCGTTCCACCAGATCGACAACGTGACCGTGGGCCAGTTTGGCCGGAAAGCAGATGTTATCAGACATGACGGTTCCAAGGCCCTTTTCATAAATCAAGTGGGTCGATTCGCCCGACAATACCACCTTGAACCCGCAACCGGTCAGCAGGCTGCACCAGAATGGAAAATCCTCATACATTCCCAGAATGCGGGGAATGCCGATACATCTGCCGTCGGGGGGCGCCTCGGAAGCCATGGAACGTTCGAACAGATATCTGTTTCTGGCGACAAACAGGTTCCTGCCCCGGGGCAGGTTGCGTCCCCGATTACTGAAAATCCGCTCACACTTGTTGCCGGTATGAAAGATTCGGCCCCGGTCAAAGTCAAATCTCGTGACCACACATTGATTGGTGCATCCCCGGCACTGAATTGCCCGGGTGGTATACCGGCTGCAGGTGTCAAGAATCGCTGGATCGATCGGGCGACACAAAGCAGGATCTGCCTGAAACGCTTCTTCGGCAATCAGGGCGGCCCCAAAGGCACCCATCATCTCGGGCCGATCTGCGGATGTAACCGTTCGATCTGCCATCACTTCCAGGGCTCTCAGGACGGCACGATTGCGAAACGTACCTCCCTGAACCACAATGCGATCTCCCAGTTCAGACGGATCGCGCAGTTTCAGTACTTTGTAGAGGCTGTTTTTGATTACCGCGTACGCCAGTCCGGCGGCAATATCCTCGATGGTGGCATTTTCACGTTGTGCCTGTTTGATACGCGAATTCATAAATACGGTACAGCGGGTTCCCAGATCACAGGGCGCGGTTGCGCAACAGGCCCTTTGAGAAAAATCGCCGGCAGTAAGGCCCAGCGACTGGGCAAACCCTTCGATAAACGAGCCGCAACCCGATGAGCAGGCCTCGTTGATTTCAATCCGATCGATGCCGTGCTTGCCGACAAAAATCGCCTTCATGTCCTGCCCGCCGATATCCAGAATGAATGATACCTTCGGATCACATTCAGACGCCGCCCGCCAGTGAGCCAGGGTTTCCACAATCCCGTGATCCAGATCCAGGGCTGCCCGGATCAGGTCCTCCCCGTAACCGGTTACCGCAGCGGCCGCAAGCAGCATCCGCCGGTCGGGGACCCCGCTCATACAATCCCGAAAACTGCGAACTGCATCCAGACAGGCACCGATCGGATTGCCGCGGTTCGGTCGGTAATCGCTGAAAACAATTCGTCTCCGGCAGTCGATAACCATGACCTTGGTCGTCGTCGATCCGGAATCGATGCCCAGGAAAAACGGCGTCTCGGCTTCGGCAGGCGACACATCGGTCAGCCGCATAACGGCCCGCCCTGTCTCCCAGTGCTGATACGCTGCCGGGTCGGCAAACAGCGGCGGCAACCGATGCCCTCCGGCCGGCTGCGCCGAGGCTGGCGCCCGCACCCGCCGTCGCCACTCGCTGAGCAGCTGTGCTTCAGCATCGACGCATGTTTGAAGCGCTGCACCCCGTGCAGGAAAAAATTGACTGCCTTCCGGAAGCACGATGTCTTGTGCACAGAGCTTAAGACAGGTTTGGAATCGCGTTCTCAGAGCAGATAGAAAGGTAAGTGGCCCCCCACAGAACAGAACTTTCGATCGGATCTCGATCCCTCGGGTCAGCGAATTGAGATTCTGCACGGCAACGGCATGAAGAATCGAGGCACAGATATCAGCGGTATCGATCTTACGGCTGACCAGATTCTGCACATCGGTCTTGGCAAATACCCCGCATCGAGATGCAATCGGATGGATATAAGCATGACGTTCGGCAAGGACATTTAACTCGGATAATGACAGATCCAGCAACGTCGCCATTTGATCGATAAACGCCCCGGTTCCGCCCGCACAGCTTCCATTCATCCGGATATCGGGAGGCCGGTCCGGTACGAAGAACATCATCTTGCTGTCTTCACCGCCGATATCAATCAGGGTCCGCACATCGGGAAAATGGCGCTGCACCACTTCCCCTGCGGCAATGACTTCCTGAACAAACGGCACGCAGGCCCTTTCGGCAATGCCCATGCCGGCCGAGCCCGTGACAGACAGGCACACCCGACAATCTCCCAGCGTCGCCACGGCTGACTCAAACATGTCAGCCAGCGTATTTCCGATGGCCGCACCGTGCCGGCAATACAATGAAAACCGATTTTGACCGTCTTCATCCAGAACCATCAACTTTGCAGTTGTGGAACCCACATCCAGACCCGCCCGAAACGTCTCCAACTCAACACCGCCTGGTTTCACAAATCTGTATCAGATACAAGTCGTCGCTCAAAAGGAGTTCTGCTAGTCGCTCTCCCCCATGAGGGGCATCGCGTCGATATAGCACATCAGCATATCGACAATAATCCGCTTCCGCTCTTCTATAAACCGATTAAACGCCTCCGGTTCAGGATTGATGAATAATTGTTTGACCACCGGTTCGGCAATAAATGGAAACACACACATACTGACCAGATCCATAACAAAATGGGGAGCGGAAACGTGAGGATTCAGATCACGCAATTCCTGTTCAATGTGACGTATGACCTTGGTCGACAACAGTTCTCCCTTGGCAAAATACCCCGCCACTTTATCCGGGTCCCGGTTCAGTTCATTCATGATAAAATTAGACAAATACGGATTTTCTTTGAGCAAATCAAGGTATTCATTCACGAACCGGGGCAGTTTTTCCCTGAAGGAAATCGGCTGATTCAAAATTTCATTGGCCTTGGGGAAAAACCGAGCAAGCAGGTCCTGGAAAACAGCCCCGAAGAGTTTTTCCTTGCTCCTGAAATAGTAATGAAGCGCCGTTCGGCTGATTTTGGCTTCATCGGCAATATCCTGCATCACGGCACCATCCACCCCTTTTCGAACAAACACCCGTTTGGCAGCCGCCAGAATTCGCTGTTCAGTATCCGATCGACTATCAGGTGCTGTTGTCATTACAAACGCCCATGTTATTCTTTTATGTCTGACATTAGTGTCAAACTAATAAAACACTCAGTAATATCATCTTAATTCGCTTGTCAAGCATTTTAACAGAATTTGATATCCGGATAGCTGAACGGATTAATCCATTAACCGGGAAGCAGAAAAATCGTATGGCGTTCGGGTACGCATCCGTTTATATTCGGCCCTCCTGCAGAAATTTTGGGCTTGATCATAACTGCGGCCATATTTTGCTGTGCGTAGCCTCTGAGTTCCGCCCGTTGCCGGCGTACGACATGGCGCGATCCGGGGAAAAGATGTCGGGGCACGCCGCGCCAACCGGTTATTATGCTGCCGCTCCCGGCCCGCTATCATCGAAAATGAAGCCTTATCCCGAAACCTCATCCAATTCTCAACTGAAAACCGTATAATCATTTTTCTCGATTTCTATCCGAAATTTTATACCCCAATGTCCCCCAGCCACTTACTTCTTCCGCTTCTCCCGCTGCAATTTTTCCAGAGCAGCCAGGGGGCGGGCCTGGAGTTTGAGCGGGCCGGGAGCGGTTTCCCAGCGGTAGACGCTGGCGGCGGTTACACCGAGACGTTGACCGAATTTCTCGGCAGACAGGCCCAGCTTTTTGCGCAGCCGGGCAATGGATTTTCCGGTAGGCGGCGTTGGAATGGACTTGCCCAAAGACCGGGGCGATGCGGCGCTGGCTGCCGGCGCTTCCGGAGCCATCTCCATGTCCAGATCGATCCCGAAGATATCGCCGAGCTGATCATCGGAAAGGCTGTCTCCGGATAGATCTGCGGCGGCACCTTGCAGGATGATGTCGGCTTAGATCAATTCCTGGGCATCGACCCCCCGCAGCAGAAACAGGAGCTCCGGCTGGCTGTCGAGCCGGCTGCCCACGCCGTAGAGCACGGCCGCCACATGCTTGCACATCACCGCCCAGTCCGGGCAGCTGCAGTCAAATTGGATCTCTCCCGGCTGGGGAAACAGGCCGGTTTTACGGTCGGTTACCACGCCCATGACCTGGTCTGAGAGTTTGCCCTGAAGCAGTTCAAGCATGGAGCCGATCTGACCGGCGCACTGTTTTTGGATGGATTCCCATATAGCGGGTTTCAGCTTCTGAATGCTGATGCTCACGTTATACAGCGAAGAGCCGCTGACAATGGCCTCGATGCAACCGGGCCCGATCTCGAGATGGCAGACCGAACCGTTCCGGACATAGGTGCGCCCGCGCGGCAGACGGTTTGCATAGTCGGAAAACGATTCGAGATGATCGCACCATCCCTTTCCCCAGAAACTTCGGGCAATGGTTCTTCCCTCGATTTCCACGGGCTGGATGTGTTTTCCCTTTTTACAGAGTTTTTTCATCTGATTGCGGGCCTTGGCCCGTCGTTCCGCCACCGGCACATATCTGCCCCAGAATCCCATAAACTGTTTCCTTATACTGTTGCGCGGGTCACGTCGAGACGGACCAGTTGTATCAGTTCCTCATCGGATAATTCCGTCAGGTTCACCTCGCTTCCGCCCGAGAGAATCTGCTCTGCCAATTGCCGTTTTTCCGAAATCATCGCATCGATCCGTTCCTCGATGGTTCCCCGGGTGATGAATTTATGGACCATCACGTTACGTTTCTGACCGATACGAAAGGCCCGGTCAGTGGCCTGATTTTCCACGGCCGGATTCCACCAGCGGTCAAAATGAATGACATGCGAGGCAGCCGTCAGGTTCAGGCCGGTTCCGCCGGCCTTGAGCGACAGGATAAAAAACGGCGGGCCGTCATCGTCCTGAAACTGATCGACAATGGCCTTTCGCTGTTTGATGCCGGTGCCCCCGTGCAGCACCAGACCGCTGCGTCCAAAAACCCCTGCCAGATGTGCTGCCAGTGGTTCGATGATTTCACGAAACTGGGTAAATATCAGCACTTTTTCCTGACGGTCGGCCAGTTCCTCACAGATTTCGGCAATCCGCAGAAACTTTCCGCTGTGATCCGGCCGGTACTCGCCATCCCCGGACAGCTGGCTGGGATGGTTGCAGATCTGCTTCAGGCGCATCAGCGACTGCAGCACCAGCCCGCGCCGCGCCATGCCATCGGAAGCCTCGAGCGCGCGTTTCATGGCCTGAACGGTCTTCTCATAGAGCTGAACCTGTGGTCGGGTCAGGCTGCAGTAACGCGGAGTTTCCGTTTTTTCCGGCAGGTCTGAAATCACCGAACGGTCTGTTTTCAAGCGACGCAAAATGTACGGCCCGACCAATTGACGCAGCGGCGCGAACGGATTGTCCTTTCGCATCTGAAGCCCCTTGATAAAGGACTTGAACACGGCTGCCGACCCCAGAAGACCGGGATTGAGAAAATCAAACAGCGACCACAGGTCCCCCAGACGGTTTTCCACCGGCGTTCCGGTCAGGGCGATGCGTGCGCGGGCGGAAAGTTTCTTCACGGACCGGCTCTGGCGCGAAGCGGAATTCTTGATTGCCTGGGCTTCGTCGAGAATCACCAGCTGCCAGTTCACCTGAGCGAGCCACTCCAGCCGGGCCACCATCGAGTAGGTCGTCACCACCAGATCCACGTCAGCCAGCAAGGTCTCAGGCGATTCAGCCATCGCTTCCAGTGTCTTACGGTCTGTTTCGGCCGGGTGCGCAAAGACCAGCTTGAGCGAAGGAGCAAAGCGCGTGGCCTCATTTCGCCAGTTGCCCAGCAGGGATGCGGGAATCACCAGCAGGGCGGCCGATCGTCGTCCGGATTTACGCTTCGACTCGCTTTCCAGCAAGGCCAGCACCTGAAGGGTTTTTCCCAGGCCCATGTCGTCGGCCAGACACGCGCCCAGCCCCAGCTGCGTCAAAAAGCCCAGCCAGGCCAGCCCCTCCCGCTGATACGGCCGAAGCACGGCCTGCAACCGGTCTCCGGCATCCACCGGCATAAGCTTCGACGGATCGCGAAGCCCTGCCAGCACCTCCCGCATGGCATCACCGGCTTTTACATGCACCCAGGGCCTCTCGGCATCGACCTGATCCTCGTGCGTCAAGTCCGCAGAAGCGCCTGCCAGCAGCCGCATGCCTTCGACAAACGATATCTGATTACCCTCGGCCTGCTTTCGAAGCGAGTCCCAGTGATCGATGGCCGCTTTTAATTTTTCCCGATCCACCTCGACCCACTGGCCCTTTAGAAACACCAGGCCCTCTTCACTGTTGAGCAGAGCGGCCAGTTCCCCGGCTGACAGCGTCTCGTCTCCCAGGGCCATCTTCACGTCAAAATCCAGCACGGCGGCTGCGCCCAGCCCTGCTTTTTTCTGCGCCCCGATGGTGACCGACACCTGCGGCCTTGGACGCTTTTTCCACCAGTTGGGCAGCCGGACCGTCAGGCCGCTGTCTTCCAGTGCCGGAACGCTTTGCAAAAACCGGTAGGCGCGGCCTACTGGCCATGCCATGGGGCGGTAAATATCCCGGGTTTCAATGAGATTTTTCACCCACGGGCAGGCCCCGGCCGCCTGCTGAACCGGAGAAAGCAGTTTAATCAGCGCCGGACGGTTTTTCGCCCCGGCATACTGCTCGAGCGCCTTTCGCAGCGGCAGGTGTTTCAGCTGCCCGGCGGCGCCGAACCCGGCCGCATAGGTCGCCATGAACGCAAAGGGCCTCGCCGCATCGTTTTTATTTTCCGCCAGATGAAAACACACGCTGCCGACCTGATGCCATCTGGGCGCCCGTGCCTGTAAAAATGCCTCCAGGCTCCCCGCTGCCGCCACCCTCTCGTGAACCCAGCCGTCCAGAGCGTTCCAGATATTCTGCAGCACCTCAACGGAAAGATACTCACCCCCCTGCATGGGCGGTGCCGTCAGAATCCGGCTCAGACACTCGGCCGTTTCCAGTCCCCGGACCTCAAAATTCTCCTGAGACGCCGAAATATGGCACAACCGGGTCAGATAGCACGCGCCCACATCCTGCCAGAACCGCAGGGCAGGGCATTCCGCCACGCGAATTTTTTCTGCCGCCAGAGTAAAGAGTCCCTCTCGCCAGTCGGCCTGAAATACGGGTTGCCACGCAGACAGCCCCTGGCCTTCAATAACGCCTTCGGTATGTTCCCAGCACAGACGCCCGGTCGGCGTCAGCCGGATGTCCGGGGCCTGTGATCCTGTATCTGTCCTGTCAATTTTCATATATTGCGTCATTTCAATTTTTGAGTAAAAATATCCACACGATGGACTCGATCATAACTTCGGCCATAGTTCCAGCGTGTGGCCGGGCGGAGCCCACGACAACGTGGCCGGAATTATGATCAAGCCCCATACGAGCAAACATCTGCCGCTGAAGCGGTCATGTCTTTTTTAAAGATTTATCAACCGCCTGTCGAGCGTTTTCTTAAAATCCGACAGACGGCCACAGGTAAAAGCAATTGATTTAATCGTTCGTTTAAAATATATTTTCGTCATTTCAGCACCCGTTTCCTTCAATCGATAAAAATGCCGGACAGAAAGACTGACGTCATGAAAAAAATCATCATGCCCATCGTTCTCGGTATCGCAATTGCCGGCGGCATTGCGGGGTACCGGTCCTGGACCCGAAATCACATGCCGGCAGAAAATAGCCTCCTTGAACTCTACGGAAACGTGGATATCCGAAAGGTGGACCTTGGATTCCGCGTACCGGGGAAAATTACCGAAGTTTCCATCGAAGAAGGTGAACGGGTAGCCCCGGACGATCTTATCGCTGTGCTCGACAGCGCGCCCTATGATGAAGAAATGGATCTGGCCGTTGCCGTAAAAAACCAATCCGCGGCCGAGCTGGAGCGACTGAAAAACGGACCGCGACCCCAGGAAATCCGGCAGGCCACCGCACGGGTTGAAGAGCTGAAAGCCAGCCTGAAAAACCTTCGACAGGAATACGATCGCATCAAGACGCTGGTTTCAGATGGCGCCACCTCCCGGCAATCATTTGACGATATCTCGGCCCGCCGCGACGAGGCGCACGCACGGCTCAACAGTGCTGAAGCGCAACTGGCCCTGGCGCTGGAGGGATCACGCAGGGAAGACATCGCCGCCGCTCGCGCCCGTCTTGAAGCATCGGCTGCAACGATCCAGCGGGCGCAACGGCAACTGGCCGATACCCGGCTCACGGCGCCTGCCGGCGGCATTCTTCTGACCCGCGCCAAAGAGCCCGGATCGATCGTGGCCGCGGGGCAGACAGTCGCCGTTGTATCGTTGACCGATCCGGTATGGGTGCGGGCCTATGTGGCTGAACCGGATCTGGGCCACATCTGGCCGGGCATGCCGGCCGAAATCATCACCGATACCCGGCCGGATACACCCTATCAAGGCCATGTGGGATTCATATCACCGGAAGCCGAGTTCACCCCGAAAAACGTGGAAACGCCCCGGCTCCGGACCGATCTGGTCTATCGGTTCCGGGTGGTTGCCGACAACCCGGACCAGGGATTGCGTCAGGGCATGCCGGTGACCGTCCGAATCGATACGTCGGCAACCCCGCCACCTGTCCGTAACACAGCATCTTCCGAAACCGCAGAGTGATCTCGGGCATGATCGCCATAGACCATATGACAAAATCGTTCAAAGGAGCAGCCCGTCCGGCACTCGACGATATTCATGCGGTCATTCGACCCGGCATCATCACCGGCCTCGCAGGCCCGGACGGGTCGGGCAAAACCACGTTAATGAGGCTTCTCGCCGGGCTGCTGGCAGCCGACCGGGGAACCATCACGGTCGACGGGCTGGATGCCGTCAAAGATACCGCCTCGCTTCATCAAATCCTCGGCTACATGCCCCAGCGGTTCGGACTTTATGAAGACCTTTCCGTTCTGGAAAATCTGAGGTTGTATGCGGACCTGCGGGGCGTTGCCGGAAAAGACCGCGAAAAAACGTTTAAACGGCTCCTGAACTTCACCGGGCTGGAACCGTTCACCTCCCGGCTGGCCCACCGCCTCTCCGGCGGCATGAAGCAGAAACTGGGCCTGGCATGTACGCTGATCAAAACACCGAAGGTGCTCCTGCTCGATGAACCCAGTGTCGGCGTCGATCCCATCAGCCGCCGCGAATTGTGGCGCATGGTGCGTGAACTCGTAGACGAAGACATCGCCGTGCTCTGGAGCACCTCGTACCTGGACGAGGCCGAACAGTCCGATGAGGTGCTGCTCCTGAACGAAGGCCGGTTGCTGTTCGATGGAAACCCGGCAGACCTGACCGGACGGGTCGCAGGACGGGTGATCCGGATCGAGGGCCTCCCCGAAGAAACAAAACGACAGGTTCTGGCCAATTGCCTGCGAAGGCCGGACATCATAGACGGCGTGGTCCAGGGGCGCGCCCTGCGCCTGGTTATGAAACCGAAGGCGCCCCTGCCGTCTGCCGACCAGTTGAATGCGGGGCCCCATGCGACAGTTGTCCCTGTCTCCCCCCGATTTGAAGATGCGTTTATCGATATTTTAGGCGGCGGTCCCGGAGGCGATTCCCAGCTGGCAGATCAGACGGTACCCATTCAGGACGACGGAAAGCCTGTGGTCGAAGCCCACGGGCTGACCAAACGGTTCGGATCATTTACCGCGGTCCGGGACAACACCTTTTCAATCCGGCGAGGTGAAATATTCGGTCTGCTCGGTCCCAACGGCGCGGGCAAAAGCACCACCTTTAAAATGATGTGCGGTCTGCTCAAGCCCACAGAGGGAGACAGTTTCGTAGCCGGCGTGAACCTGCGGCATTCACCCGGAAAAGCCCGGTCCCGACTGGGATACATGGCGCAGAAATTTTCACTCTACGGCAACCTGACCGTCAGACAGAATCTGAATTTTTTTTCAGGCGTTTACGGCCTCAAAGGCCGAAAGCAGCAAGAGACCATCGGACGCATGATCGAGGCGTTTGATCTGGGCACGTATACTTCTGCCGGCGCATCTGAGCTGCCGCTCGGCTTCAAACAGCGACTGGCCCTGGCCTGCGCCGTGATGCACGCTCCGGACGTGCTGTTTCTGGACGAGCCCACCTCCGGGGTCGATCCGATCACCCGCCGCGAATTCTGGACCCACATCAACGGTCTGGTGGAAAAAGGCGTCACAGTCCTGGTGACGACCCATTTCATGGATGAAGCCGAGTACTGCGACCGCATCGGACTCATTTTCCGGGGAGAAAAAATTGCCGAGGGGTCTCCGGATGAATTGAAAAAAATCGCATGCTCCGAATCATTGCCGGACCCCACGCTGGAGGATGCCTTTATCGAACTGGTCAGACGCTCTGAGCTTATGGAAAGCGAGGGTACATGAAACCGTCTGCTTCCCGTGCGCATGCGGGCAGAATCCGCCGGCTGAAAGCCCTGATCATCAAGGAAAGCCTGCAGGTGGTGCGCGACCCGAGCTGCATTCTGATCGCCTTTGTGCTGCCGCTGATATTTTTGTTTCTGTTCGGCTACGGCGTATCCCTGGATGCTCAAAACATCCGGATCGGCATCGCCCTTGAGGATAGCAGCCCGGAGGCGCACAATCTGGCATCCTCATTTATTGCATCGCGATTCTTCGATACCCGTATTGCCCGGAACCGGCGCGAGCTGGAACCGGACCTGGTCAGCGGCCGGCTCAGAGGCGTCGTGGTCATCCCCCAGAATTTTACCCGGCTGTTAAAGGCAAAGGAATCGATCGCCCCGATCCAGCTGCTGACCGACGGCAGTGAATGCAACACAGCCAATTACGTGGAAAACTACGCCCGGGGCGCCCTTGCATCATGGCTGAGTCAGCAGGGTCTGACCTCGGCTGCGTCAACGAACCCGCCCGTGGAACTGATCTCCCGGGTGTTTTATAACCCGTCACTCAACAGCCGCAACTCGCTTGTGCCCGGGTCCCTGGCCGTGATCATGGCCATCATCGGAACGCTTCTAACCGCTCTGATCGTCGCCCGTGAGTGGGAGCGCGGCACCATGGAGGCGCTGCTGGCCACCCCGCTGACTGCCGGGGAGATCATTATTGGAAAATTGGTGCCCTATTTCTGTCTGGGCATGGGCTCCATGGCCGTGTGTACGGCCATTGCGGTATTTTTACTCGATGTTCCGCTCAGGGGCTCTTTTGCGGCCCTTGCCATAGTTTCAGCCGCGTTCATGCTGACCGCACTGGGGCAGGGCTTTTTGATTTCCACCCTGTCCAGAAATCAGTTTATCGCCTCTCAGATCTCGATTATTTCCGCTTTTCTACCGGCGTTCATCCTCTCGGGCTTTGTGTTTGAAATCGCCTCAATGCCATGGCTCTTGAGGCAGCTGACCCGTATCATCCCGGCACGCTATTTTGTCACCAGCCTCCAGACCCTTTTTCTGGCCGGCGATATCTGGCCCCTTCTGCTGCCGAACACGATCATTCTGCTGGTCATCGCGGCAGTTATGTTTGCCCTGACCCTGAAAAAAACCCACAACCGTCTGGAGTGACGTGTCATGTTTGTCCGCCTGAAATCGCTGATCAAAAAAGAATTTCTGGTCGCGCTGAGAGACCCCAAAGCCCGGATGGTGCTGATCGTTCCCCCGCTGATCCAGATCTTTGTATTCTCCTTTGCCATGACGCAGGAGGCCAGAAACGTTTCCCTGGGCGTTCTGAATCTTGATTCGGGCAGCGCCGGCTTTGAACTGGTTGAGCGGTTTCAAAGCGCCGTCACCTTCACGAAGATCCTGCGCCTTGACGGAAACGCTAATATTCGGCCCATACTCGATGAACAGCGGGCAACCGCCGTGCTGATCGTTCCCTCCGATTTTTCGGCTGATATCAGCTCCGGGCGCACTGGCCGGGTGCAGCTGCTGCTGGACGGGCGCAAAACCAACACCTCGCAGATCGTCCGGGGCTATGCCATGAAAATCGTTCAGCAATTTATCGATGATATGACACCGGACGACTACCAGAGCGCACCGGCGGCGATGATCACCCGCCACTGGTTCAACCCGAATCTGAATTTTAAGTGGTACACGGTCCCCAGCCTGGTCTGCGTGCTGGCCACCATCGTCGGCCTGATCCTCACATCGCTTTCAGTCTCGCGGGAGCGGGAAATGGGCACCTTTGAGCAGATTCTCGTCACCCCCCTGAGGCCGGTGGAAATTCTGATCGGAAAAGCCGTTCCCTCCCTGATCCTGGCCGCAGGGTCCGCCACCCTGCTGATTACCGTTGGCATTTTTGCCTTCCGCATCCCGTTTCAGGGGTCTCTGGCGCTTCTTTTCGGCGCACTGACAATTTTTCTCCTGTCGATCATCGGCATCGGGCTGTTCATCAGCGCCCTTTCCATGACCCAGCAGCAGGCCATCCTCGGCGTATTTGTCTTCATGCCCCCAGCCGTGCTCCTGTCCGGATTTGCCACCCCCATCGAAAACATGCCGGCCTGGCTCCAGACGGTCACCGCCGCCAATCCCCTCAGATGGTTTCTGGTCATTGTCCGCGGGATTTTTCTCAAAGATATGCCGGCAGCAGACGTGCTCTCAAACGCCTGGCCCCTGGCCGTCATCGCACTGGTTACCCTGGCCGCCGCCACCTGGCTGTTTCGGCACCGGATGGAATAGATGGGAAAATATTATCATTTATAAATTCAGAAAGATTCATGCACGACATTCCTATTCATTTTGTGGCTAACAGAATGACCACAAAGTCGAACCAGCCGTGCCACTGGTAAAACCCATTCACCATTTCATTTCAGTAATACTGCCGTATATATTCATAGGCTTTGTCGAAAAGGTCCTGGTCCTTAATCTGGTACTTCACGTAAATCACCTTACGCAACCCCTTCTGGACTTCGCGTTCCCCGGCCTTGGTGTTTTGCCAGCCGGGAAAGCGGACCAGCCGGACAATCTCGTCGATGTCGGTCACGATGCGTTCGACAATGGCGGGTGTTTTTTCGCCCTTCACCTCACTGAACAGTTCGGTCAGCGCCGTTTTGGCCTTTACCTGCTCATTCTCCGGTTCAACCTTGCGCTCGGCCTCCACGACTTCGCGGGCCAGTTCCAACAGTTGCTTGAGAAAGTCAAGGCTGTGCAGCAGCCCCTGCTCATGCTTCTCCTTGAGTTTTTCCAGGCGCTCGCCCAGTGCGATAAATTTGGGGTTGTCCATGTGCTTACGCAACCGGGCGATGAGTTTGATCTCGATCTCCCTGGACTTCTTGTCCGGATCCTTGGGGTCGAGCAATCCTTCGAGAACTTCAGCATCCATCACCAGGGTCTCGAGATCATCGCGAACAGTCTCCAGATGCACATTTTCATGGACCAGGGCGATGGTCTTGGCCCCAAGCGCGTGCCAGAGCAGTTTGCCGTTGCCGCTGGGCGGTTTCACCGATTCATAGACCTGAGTCAGCCACTTGTAGTCGGTCTCATAGGATCTCAGACAGGGGTCCGGAGACAGCGCTTCCCACAAACGAGAGAGCACCGAATATTCGGCAGCAAGCTTGTCCCGGGTTTCGTTATCCGGCAGGCAATCCTGCGCCGCGATCAATCCCTCATAGCCTCCGACGGTGCGGTCCACGCCCGGGAAAAACACAAGGCATCTGGCAACCTGACCCGGCAATTCCTTCTTCAGCTCATCCAGATTAGTGATGACCTTCTGCACAGCCTTCTCATCAAAATCAAGCGCCATGGCCACATCATCAAAGATGCCAAGATAGTCCACAATCAGCCCATGGGTCTTGCCAGAATAGACGCGATTGGTGCGGCAGATGGCCTGCAGAAGGCTGTGATCCTTCATGGGCTTGTCCAGGTACATTACCTGCAGGATGGGTGCGTCAAAGCCCGTCAGCAGCTTGGAGGTGACGATCAGGAATTTGAGCGGATCAATGGGGTCGCGGAAGCGATCGAGCAGCTTTTCCTCTTCATCCTTGGAGAGCTTCCACTCAGCATAGTCATCGGCTTTCCCGCCCTGAATGTGCATATCGATGGCGCTCGCCTCCGGGCCGATCAAGTCATCCATCGCTTTCTTGTAAAGCACGCAGCACTCCCGGTCGAAGGTGACCACCTGGGCCTTGAAACAGTTGGGCTCCACCTTTTTCTGATAGTGGTTCACGATGTGCCGGCAGATGGCCTGCACACGTTCCGGGGCCTTGATCAGCACCGCCATCCTGGCGGCCCGCCTGGCCAGATCATCGCGGTCCTGCTCGCTCAGATCTTCAGTAATCTGAGAATAGGCCTCGTCGATGGCATCCTTATCGATATGCAGTTTCACGTCCACCGCCTCGAAGTGCAGCGGCAGCGTCGCCTTGTCCCGGATGGATTCCTGAAACGAGTAGCGACTCATATAGCCCTGCTCATCCTCGTCCGCGCCAAAGGCCCAGAAGGTATTGCGGTCGCGTTTGTTGATGGGTGTGCCGGTCAGACCGAAGAGAAATGCGTTGGGCAATGCCTCCCGCATCTTCCGTCCGAGGTTGCCTTCCTGGGTGCGGTGCGCCTCGTCCACCATCACG
>JAQWFD010000005.1 GCA_028704555.1 Desulfobacterales bacterium | reverse complement strand
CTTGTGTTCCTTTATAAAGAAGTAATAAAAAAGGATCCGGGTGAATTCGGGGATCTGATTCGCGCCAAAAAACCGGAAAAATTGCCTGTGGTTTTTACTCGGCAGGAGACAAAGCAGATTTTGCTGCAGCTGGAGGGCGTTTGCTGGCTTATGGGGCAATTGCTGTACGGCGCCGGTCTCCACGTTATGGAATGTGTCCGGCTGCGGGTGAAGGATGTTGATTTCGGCTATCGGCAGATCGTTGTTCGGGACGGGAAGGGACATAAGGACCGGGTGACCATGTTACCAGTGATGATTGTGGACGATTTGCAGCGGCATCTTAAGAAGGTGAAAAGGTGCCATGAAATAGATTTAAAGGAAGGCTTCGGTACGGTTTACCTGCCCTATGCGTTTGCTCCATTTTTTTCACGGTGCTTTGCCTTTTGTAACTTGGCATCAATCCATTTCTGATAAATTTCGGAAAAATCTGAACGGTTATTTACGCCAAAAGAATTTATGCGTTCTTCCCGATCAATCAGCCGGTACCGCCGGGGTGGTTCCAGTATTTCGTGATAACCGGAAAAAACCCATTTCGACGGATGGGTTACAAGACCGGCACGGACCATAATATTTAAATCGATATTTCAGCAAAAATTCCTCTTTATGGCATCGATGGGTGATTCAGAGGGCCTTTTTTTAATCAAATTGTTATTATTTTAGTATGTTATATTGGCCCGACCCCAGCGGTCGGTTAAAAATCCCGGCGATTCTCACTTTTGGGTCCAACTGACAAATGTATTGCTGTAAACCATTTTGATCAGTCTGGGCCGTCCCTTGATTTCCTGTTTTATTTCTTCGAAAAATGCATCCGGGGTATATCCTTTTCGAAAGGTGGTATTAAATCCGGTCTTGATCAAATAGCCGTCCTGGTATCGTTCAATAATCTGATATTTATGTTCAACAGGCCAGATGCCCTGTACCGTCAGATAAGCGGTTCCCATATCCTTGAGGGTGTCTCTGATCAGCAGATAGACCTTATGGCGTTCTTCCATCGGCAGAATATTCAATACATAATTGGCAATAACAACATCGTACTTTTTTTTAAAAACAGCCGGGTCCGGATAAAAATTAGGATCAAAATCCACCACCTCCAGACAGCCGGATTTGAGCAGATCCGATTTTGCGAACTGATCCTTACCCGTACCCAAATGCAGAACACTTTTATGTTCGGCCAATCTGTCCCTGCAGATGATTCGGATTGGCTCGGAAGATTGTCTGCTGTGGGCAAGTGCCGTCAACCGGGAGGCAATCGTTATAGCGGAGGTTTTCTTTAACCGGATCTGTTCAAGATCTTTGTCCAGAGATTGTTCGATCGCTTCCGGGGGGGCCGACCATTTGTTCGTGGCCGGTATGAAGGTGTATTGCTGCGCGTTGGAACCGAAGATGGTGTAGGACCCGTTTTTTTCATAGATGATATTCCATCCGGCTTTCAGCATTTTTTTTGACAGCTTCATGGTTCAGACCATTGCGGAAATCGTGTTTTGCGCAACCCCTGCGCAAAGAGTTCTCTGGACAATAAGGGGACGGGCATGAATAAATGCATTTCTCACTTTATTAAGCTTAAATTCATATCCTGAGCCAATCTTTTCCCCCGCACTACCGCACGCTCACCGCCGGTTGACCTATACCAGCAGTTTGCATACGCCTGTACCGTTCATACCCAATTTTCTGACCGCCCAATAACAGACCAGGCTCCTGGCCTTTACCCGTAGCGGTTGATTTTCCGGTTTTCGAACCTCCGCCGGTTCCATCTCAAAAACCTTGGCTACCTTCTCCACCACTCGATCAATATCATAGCCTTGGGCCGGATAGGCTCAAACCTTGATTTATAATTATTATGATAATAATGGGTTCAAAATCAAAAATCAAGGCTTGACCCCAGCCCGGCCCATTCATATGATGAAACAGGCGGTGAAAGGTTTCCAGGGTTTCGCGCACGGTCAGAAAGTTCAGGAGCGCGGTATGCTGAAACTGGGTGCCGACTTCCTCCCGAAACGATGCGCTCCTCGGCATGCCTTTGTAGAGGATTTCGCCGGAGGTTGGCGGGGTAATATCTTCGATCACCTCGATGGTGGTGGTCTTCCCTGCACCGTTTGCCCCCTTCCTTTTCAGTCAAAGATGTCTTCGGCGTTGACGCCCAAATTTGCCGTCTGAATTATCAGGACATCCACATATCCGGAAAAAAGAATATGAACCATGATTTTGAGGGCCGTTTGCATCAAAATCGACTCGGTATACGACACCGGCATGAAGGGGCGCAGGACGTCCTTGAACTCTTCGACCAGAGGTCATAAAGGGCAAATTATGCTATCTTTTTTGATTAGCCCTTTAATGGGTGAACCCAATACGTTCCCTTTCTTGAAATATCCGGGCGATTATTGATTCTTGATATAGATTCGGAATAGTGTAACAATAAGTTTCAAGGTTCAATACCCTTTGAAATAGAAAGGATACCCATGGAAGCCAACAAAAATAAGCCCGAAGCTGCCGGAACCGAACCCGTTGAGATGGAAGGCACCAAAGAAATGGGATATTGGGAATTCAGAAACCAAATTTGCAAAGATAAAGGGTGGCAACTTCGAAGAA
Source organism: Desulfobacterales bacterium (assembly GCA_028704555.1). Classification (NCBI taxonomy): domain Bacteria; kingdom Pseudomonadati; phylum Thermodesulfobacteriota; class Desulfobacteria; order Desulfobacterales; species Desulfobacterales bacterium. Next base: position 122,052 of record JAQWFD010000005.1, on the reverse strand, counting down.
TCGATCCGCAGAGTTATGAGGTCACAGACAGTAAGCGCAAAAAGATCGGGGTGTTCAAAAGCGGAGAAGGGTATTTTAAAGATTTGGAACATTAATTAATTCAGAAACTTATTCTACAAAATCACGGTATCGCGCTTGAGCTGAATATTTTCCACTACCAAAATAGTGCAGTACCGTATCAATATACTTCCAGGAATTTTCCCGCTTGCCATAAATAAAGCTGTGATCGCTATAGGCATATCTGTCCAGTGACTTCATATCCTTTACGATTTCAGCTCGAAGCGGGTTTAAAAGGATGTAGCACACCAGTTTCAGAAGATAGGTATCTTCCTGGGATAAAATCGATTTGTAACGATTTTGAAATAAACGGCCGCAACGACGATGTCGCCGGTTAAAGGTCACGGCATAACCCGGTCAGCAACCGTCGCATAATGCTTACAATCGGCTCATTGCCGGTTTTTAAAAGCAGCTGAAAATGCTGGTTGGATCAAAGCCCAGGCATAGCAGGGCGTGGTACTCTCGGTTAAAACAGAGTTCAGCCTTTTCAGAAACCGATCCCGACCCGTATTGTCCCTGAAAATATTGCGCTGCTCGATGCCCCTGCAGACAATGTGATGCAAGGCGCCCGGCGGGGGTGATGAAAATCTTTTTGCAAAATTGATCCCATTTTTGTTCCGCATATTTTTTCATTAAAAATAAGCACGTTACGGTAGCATAAGAAAAAATTGTCATAGGATATATGGTCATAGGATATATGGGTGGTTTGTTGCCGAAAAAATTAAAAAAATCTATATGTATTTGTCAGCAGAATAATTTGATACACCGTATAATCAGCATGTTACAAAAATACAAAAACGCTGCTTTTCTAAGCTTTTTATAACATTCTGTATTAATTGATTTTTAGATTTTCATCACTCCACATTGAAACTGTTGTTTAACGCCAATTTTATTGTTTATTTATGCAGATAAGGGTAGATAGATTCTGAGGTTAAAAACGTTGAATCGTTACTGCGTTACTGTATGTAGGATAGTTTTCTGACAGTCGTTTATTTTAGATTTAATGAAATTAAACATTTTTCATGTTACCCAAAATCAAAGGAGAATTTTGATGAATAGAAAGCAACCTCTGTTGTTAATACTTGCATTTTTTTCACTTTCCCTGCTATCAGCCTGCGCAATCCAGCCCATGAGGTCAGCACCGCCATTTGACGCTCAACCCATTCAAGGGACGTGGGAGACCAAAGCCGATCACCTGGTTTTCATCTTAGACGCATCCTCGTCCATGGCAAAGCCGCATGCCGATCTGGAAAAATTTGAGACAGCCAAAGGTATTGTGGCCCATTTTAACCAAACCATGCCCGACCTTTATATCCAGGTTATCCTCCGGGGCTTTGGCTTGGCGGCTTCTGTCTCGTCAAAAAGTACTGAAATTTTTTATGGTCCCCAAGCCTATTCCCGCAACGGATTGGCGGACGGGTTGAAAAAAATCAGCAGCCCCGGTGGTCCCAGCCCCATGGCTAAAGCTCTGAAAGCGGCCGGTGCAGATCTGAGTGAGAGTCATGGCCCCATCGCCATGGTGATCATCAGCGACGGCGAAAATCTGGGCAACGAACCATTAGCCGCTGCCGCTGATCTGGCAGTCCAATTCAGCGACCGTCTTTGCATATACACCGTCTTGTTAGGTGAGGATAACGACGGACGAATTTTGTTGGAAAAGATGGCCGCGACGACTAATTGCGGCCAATTTACCACTGCCGAGAACCTTGGGACTGGAGCCGGCATGTCCGCTTTTGTGAAGGACGTTCTTCTGACAGGTGAGGTTGACAGTGACGGTGACGGCGTGCCCGATTCTAAGGATAGCTGCCCTGATACGCCGCGTGATATCCAAGTAGATGCTCAGGGCTGTCCCTTCGACAGCGATGGTGACGGGGTCTATGATTATAAAGACAAATGTCCCGATACGCCGCGCGATATCCAAGTAGATGCTCAGGGCTGCCCCTTCGACAGCGATGGTGACGGGGTCTATGATTATAAAGACAAATGTCCTGATACGCCGCGTAATACCAAAGTAGATGCTCAGGGCTGTCCGTTTCCCATAGCAACAAAAAGTGCCGAAGTGACCAAGTCGGGTACCTGGATTTACAGAAAAATTCAATTTGAAACGAATAAAGCCAACCTTAAACCCAGTTCCTATCCGGTATTAGATGAAATTGTAGCTGGTCTAAAAGCCCAGCCCTCAATAAAAGTTGAGATTCAGGGTCATACCGATAGCACCGGCACAGCTGAGTATAATCAGACCTTGTCAGAAAAGCGCGCTCAATCAGTTCGCAATTATCTTGTTAATAAAGGAATCGTTAAAAACCGCCTGATTTCTAAAGGATACGGTCTAAATAGTCCTATCTCTACCAATAAAACCGTCGAGGGACGCGCCCTTAATCGCCGCGTTGAACTTAAACCCATTCAGTAAATACAGGTGAATTTACTACACCAGGCCGGCGGTGAACCGCCAATTCACCTCCGGCCTGTTTTTTCCCAATTGAGGCGACATCTATCCTGACACAGGGGGTTAGTTTTTAACCCTGTTCTGATCAGGTGCTGTCATCGTTCGGACTCTACAGTAACGGCCCGGCAAGCCTGGCGAAGTTTTCCAGAAATCGACGGCGTACCGGTCGCTGACGCCAGGTTTTTGCGTCCATCAGGGTGGATTGTACCAGGTAGCTTTGTTGCAGTTCAATAATAGCGGCCGCGAAACTCGCGCCATAGACAAACAAAGATACCTCAAAATTCAACCAAAAACTTCGCATGTCGAGGTTTACAGATCCGAATATTGTCACGCTCCCATCCACGACCATGGATTTCGTGTGCAGCAGCCCGTTCTGGAACAGTGCTATACGCACGCCGGCTTTCAGAAGATCCTCAAAGTTTGCGGCGCTGGCATGGCGCACCAGAAACGAGTCGTTGCTTGCGGGAATCACGATAGAGACTTCCACGCCACGGGCCGCCGCCGACAGCAGTGCCGTTTGGATGGCCTCGTCAGGGACGAAGTAGGGTGTCGTCAGTGTCAATGTCTGGTGAGCGGAATATATTGTCGTCAACAGGAGTTGACGGATTGCGTCCGGGTAAGGTACTGGCCCGGACGGCACCACTTGAACCAGATCACCTCCGGACCCATTCGTTTGCTCGCTGCCCGACCGTGGTATTGGTATCTCGAATGTCGCACCCGTTTCCACTGACCAGTCCGCCTCAAATATATTGGTTAGCAAGGCGACCGCAGGACCCTCGAGGCGGACGACGGCGTCCACCCACTCCCCAACTCCGGCATCCTGCTTGAAAAATCTGGGGTCAACCAGGTTCTGGCTTCCCGTGTACGCAACCCGGTCGTCGATCACGACAATCTTGCGGTGATTGCGTAGATCAGCACGGCGACGAAAAGACGGAGGCAGCGCCTTGACTACTTCGACACCCGATGTCCGCAGTTTACGAACGTTATCTTTGCTAAGGAAAACCTTGCTTCCCACGGCATCGACTAAAATCCGGCAGTGCACACCCCTGTTCTGCGCACGCAGCAATGCCTCCACTATGTCATCGGCACGGCCCCCGTCGTGCCAGATATAGAATGCAAGCCGGCAGCTCTCTTGTGCCGCGGCGATATCCGATGCCAGCGAATCGAAAACCTCGTTGAACTCGCAAAGCAGGCGCATGGAATTCCCATTGAGTGCCGGAATACCCAAGAGCCCCAGACTCTGTCGATAGAGCGGCTGTGCCGCACACGCAGCAGTCGGCGCCGCCGCGGCGTTGTGCCGCAACTGTGACTGCGCCTTGTCCACGATGGCCTGCACCATGGCATGCCGGGTAATTCTTCTCCGGTCCAGCCGCTTACCGCCGAAGAACAGGTACGCACCCGCGCCCGCGAACGGAACGGCATAAACCACCGCGAGCCATGCCAACGAGACCCCCACGGGGAGCCTTCGCGCGATCACCCGTAAAGACAAGCCGACCACGATCAGCCAATGGGCCGTCAGGAAAATCGTTGCTGAAACCTGCAAAGTGTCAACCATTCTGGCCGAAAAATTTTAGTTAAATGGGAATTTATCAAGCAGTCTGTGCGGGGATTGCCGAAGTGGCGGCATCAACCGCCCGTCGGGCCGTCCTGGACACCACCACCATCACGATAATGGCAACGATGAGGCCCGCTACAATCACCGCATCGTGCAGCATGACCGAGCGCTCCGGCTGAGTTGCCACCTTCACGAGGTGCTTGCCGGCATAGCCGAAGATTGGTTTTTGCGTTTATTTAACGGGTTATCCTATTTGGGGGGGCAGTTCATTTTATTTAAAACCATTGTCTCTTTCATAAATAAGGTGCGAAAATTAATGATCATATTTTGAAATAACATATTTAAAGCACTTTGGTTACAATTACTCGAATCTTGTTCATCCCCTTTATTGATCATGCGGTAGATTGGAGCGATTGTTGCTTTGGAGTGCACTTTTTCTCCTTATTTCCTTGTGCCTGCCATTTCCAACATTTTAGTCCATGTTAACTCCTGACACGTACTATTTCAAGCCCTTCTCGTTTTTTCATAAGATTAAAAGGACGTTCAGCATTTATCAAAATCATGGAGCGGGCACACGCATTCATGGATGACGGCAAAATCGAATCCGGGTTTGAGCCAGTCCCCCCCGGGCTTTGCGTGGCATAGTCAGTTTATATCATCTTTAAATCTCATGGGGATGCATTTTTTCATGACAGTCCCCGTTCCTTGTCAAGCTTAGGGCTCACTCAAAAATAACTTCTCATTTTAAACGCCGATGCATCCTGCCTGGCTGCGTTACGAAAGCTCTGAATATGCTTGATATTCCTTCACTTTCGTGCCTTGACAGACAGGCGCATCAACACTTAAAATTGCGAACTTATTTCTGAGCGAGCCCTGAGTTGTAGCTCAGAAAATTTTCCCATGAGCGGTAAAAAATTCTTCAGAAAGATCAAAATGCTTCCAGCGCAAATAATTTTGTAATAACTTCAAGTTGCTGTATTTTTCGTGCCATCCCAAGGGCACCGGCATATCCTGATAAAGCTTTTCTCGCCAGGCTTCAAGAAACCGGCGTTCCACCCCCATGAAATCGGCTGCGCAGACAACGGTATTTTTTGAATCCCGACGAAGCTGATCAAGCCGGCTGATCCCCTCTTCATTTCGCAGCAGGTGGTGATCAATGATCAGCGTTTTAACATTTTCGGAAAGCAACCGGGCGTGTCGAAAAGCCTTTTGGCAAACTTCCGGTGACAGTCTCTTCAGATAAAGCGGTGGTCCGGAAACCAACACAACGTCGGGTTGCCAGTCCAGAATCTGATCGATGGGTTCCCGATCAATTAACTGGATATCCGATGCGTGCACAAAAACACCGCGCTCCCCTTTAATCCGGGTCATCATGACGTGATCCGCACCCCGGCGTCGGTCCCCATGCGGCATCGCTCCGGAAAACCGGAATGGACCCTCTGCCCCACCCTCTGCGCCAACCGGCCGACATTTACAGGCGCCAAAGATCAAACGTCCCCTCCGGCGCATGGTATCAGAAAAAACCTCAGGATCCGGTGCCCAGACACGACGATCTCCAAGACAACCTGCTACACGATCCAACGAAAGCTGGTAGGGATTCGCATCGTCCAGCGGAATATGATCGCCGTGGAAATGGCTGAAAACAATATCCGTTGCATCCTTGCAGGCCCGAATAATTTTTTCGCGAACGATCGTACCCAAAGCGATCTGAAAAGGATGCGGAAGCCGGCCATGACGGAGATATCCCAACGCGATACCGGGATCAATCAGTATTCTGCGATCCCCGGTTGTCACCCGGCAGCACAGCCCCCGGGTGCCCATGGATTCAGTGGACAAAATATCTATACGCATACAGGTAGTTTCGATTGCTTTTTTAATCGTCTTAAAGCGTGCCGAGTTTTTGCGCTTCAGCTTCATGTCCCGGCATCCCCCGGATCGTGCTGGAGAAGCCGGCAATGGGCGGGACAGGCCTTACAGACATTATGGCGCAGTTATGATCAAGCCCTGAGCTCAAACCGGCGCTCTGCTCTCAATCATAACTTTTACGGGTCACTTCATCCGCCATGGTTAATTCTATAAGCGGCTTCCATGAGGCGTCCTCCCATGTCCCCAGATGGGTATGCATATCAAGGTATTTTTTCGGTATCGGGTGCGTGCCGACAACGACCTTGACATCATAACGTTTTTCGAGAAATGCCTTGAACGTGTCGATATAAGGGCAAGGTGGATACCCAACGATCATTCCGGTAGCCAGATGAATGACCTCTGCCCCGTTTTTTACCATTTCTTCACCAGCATATTCTATATTGCCGCCAGGGCAACCATCGCATGTCGTAAATCCGACCAGCTCAATTTCTGTATCCGCGTATATGCTGAAAGCACCTTCCTTATTCCGCATCGATTTGAGACACTTTCCGCCTGCACAGCGCCGGTAGCGATCGCAGATAATTATTCCAATTTTTGTCTTCATTTTCATTCCTTTCAAACAATAGAGTAATCCACGGCCCTCGGGGCATCGATTCCAGTCTTTGCGTTCATAGCGCACAGCATAACACTCACCCGATAAAATTAAAACGCCATATTTCATGAGTCTCTCCATAGCGCTGTTACCATCAGACCCGGTAATCGTTTGTATAACCAAGCATAAAAATCACCCGGATTCAAACGGACCCGGGAAAACCAGTGCCAGCCATCGGATTTCTTCCCCCATCTTTGCATTTGACACCCGTCCTAAAAGATCGTATCAACCATGTATTACTACTCCCCTTCTGGGGGATTCTTTCGAAAGGATATATCAATATGTATAAAATCGCGGTGTTACCCGGGGATGGCATTGGACCTGAGGTCATGAAAGAGGCTGTCAAGGTTCTGAATGCGGTTCAGACAAAATTTTCCATCGGGCTTGAATATGAATTTGCAGATGTCGGCGGTGCTGCCATTGATAATTTCGGATATGCACTGCCCGACCATACCCTGAAACTTTGCGAAGCCGGCGATGCGATTTTGTTTGGATCGATCGGGGGCCCGAAGTGGGAAAAACTGCCGGCGGATCAGCAGCCGGAACGGGCCGCGCTTCTTCCCCTCCGAAAGCATTTTGAATTTTTCTGCAACCTGAGGCCTGCTAAAGTTTTCAAATCTCTGGTCGGAGCCAGCCCGCTGCATCCGAATATCGTGGGCGACGGCTTTGAGATGCTGGTGGTTCGCGAGCTGACCGGAGGCATTTATTTCGGGCAGCCCAAGGGACGCTCCGGTTCGGGGCCGGAGGAAACCGCTTTTGACACCATGATCTATACCCGCAGAGAAATTGATCGTATCGCCCGTGCGGCGTTTGATGCAGCCGGAAAACGGAAAAAAAAAGTCACCTCCATCGACAAGGCAAATGTGCTGACCACCATGGTATTCTGGAGAGAGGTGGTCATGGAAGTTGCCGCAGACTATCCGGATATTGAACTTGATCATCTGTATATCGACAATGCCATCATGCAGGTGATGCGTAATCCCCAACGGTTTGACGTATTGCTGGCAGGTAATCTGTTCGGCGATATTCTGTCGGACCAGTGCGGGATGCTGACCGGATCTCTGGGACTTCTGGCTTCAGCCAGCATAAATGAAAGCAAGTTCGGCCTGTATGAACCGGCCGGTGGGTCTGCCCCGGATATTGCCGGAAAAGGCATTGCCAATCCCATTGCCCAGATTTTATCTGCCGCCATGATGCTCCGGTACAGCCTGGATGAGGCTGAAGCGGCCGATGCGATTGAAACCGCCGTAGCCGATATCCTGGAAAACGGCATCCACACTCCGGATATTGCCATTGATAAGCGCAAAACCGTGGGAACCATTGGGATGGGAGATGCAATAGCCGAAAAGATTCTGAGCGCGTGAGGTAGTCAGAGGATAGCGGATAGTTACAGTAAGCAGTAGGCAGTAAGTAGTAGGCAGAGGACAGAGATCAGGGTGTGAGGGGGGATGAAAATCCTTCGTTTTCGAGATGAACCGGGAGGAACAAAGAAAAAAACAGTAGAAGAGGCTTCCAGCCGCTTAAAAAAGCGACAGGATGGCTCTTCTACTTTAGGTCAGAGCATAATTCGGTTTACGAACCGGAAAACCAATAATTGATCACTTTTTACTGCTTGCTCCCTCCGCTGACCGCTTCAAAGCCTGATATAATATCCAGCAGTTCGGAGGTAATGATATTCTGTCGGGTTTCTCTGAATTTTCCCTGGAGGGTTTCTCCCAGTTCACGGATATTTTTTTCCGCAGCCTGCATGGATCTGAGGCGGGCTGCGTTTTCGCTGGCCATGGACTGGGCAAATGCCTTGTAGAGAGAAACGAAAAGGTATTGGCGGAACAGGTGCCGGAAGAGATCTTCGCGGTCTGTGCCCAGAAGCGGGATGCAGTGATCCGGCCATTTTTTCTCCCGGTACTGATCAACCCACTGGCTGTCCAGGGGGAGCAATCTGGAGCTGACCGGTTCGTAGCCCCCTCCTTTGACCAGCTGATTATAGATTACTTCCAGAGTTTCAAAGCCACGACTCTGCCGCCACTGTTCAAATGTCTCGATTACCTGCCGGACCAGCTCGACAATACCGGTCAGGCTGCCCGGGAGGATAAAATGCTCGCCAAAAGGCGCCTGAAGATCCTCCAACCCGGAGCGCACCCTTTCTCCTGATGTCCAGAACGTGATCTCCCGGCCGTTTGTCTGTTCGGTCTGCCGGCGGTCAGCAGCCCGGTTCACAATCACTTCATTGAACTGGCCGCACATCCCCTGATGCGATCCGATCACCAGAAACAGCACCTGCCGGTCATCACCTGCCGGCAGCATGCGAAGCGGCGTCTGAAACAGCGCCTGCCAGCCGATGTCCACCACCTGGCTGTAGTGCTCGAGCGAAACCACCGCCCCTTCATATTGCCGGATATTCACCGCCGCAAGGGATTTCATGGTCCGGACGACGGACAGGAGATCCTTTGTGGTTTTGATTTTCTTTTTCAGGGTTTCGAGTGATAGCATAAAAAAAGGGTTAAAGGGCTAAGGGTTAAGGGTTGGCTACCAGTCTATCAGACCCGGTGAAATTCCAGGGGTTGTCGGCTTACGATTTGCGGACTGAGGGCCGCTATCGCTTGAGGCAAAAGATAAGAAAACAAGCCCCTGTCATCTGTCTTCTGTCATTATTTCTTTCAACATCGTCAGCAGCGTATCCCAGATATCATCATCCGGCATGGCTTTTAAGATATCTTTCTGCAGTTCGGGCCGGGAGCGGACCATTTCTATTATGGCGGATTCGGTTTTTCCTATGGTTTCCAGCGGGATCTCATCTAACATGCCGGTTACCGTGGCCAGCAGAATCACGATCTGCTCGGCTGAGGTCAGGGCGGAAAACTGGTTCTGTTTGAGGATTTCCCGAACCCGTCTTCCGTGCTCCAGGGTCTGCCTGGTGCGCTCATCCAGACGGGTACCAAAACGGGCAAAGGCTTCAAGCTCATGAAACTGGGAATAGGACAGGCGCAGATCGCCGGCCACTTTGCGGTATGCGGGAAACTGTGCCTTGCCCCCGACCCGGGATACGGATTGCCCGACATCGACCGCCGGAAGTTCGCCTTTCTGGAACAGGTCCGGTGATAGATATATCTGACCGTCGGTAATCGAAATCAGGTTGGTGGGAATATAGGCGGACATGTTCTGTGCTTCGGTTTCAATAATGGGCAACGCGGTCAGGGAACCGCCCCCGGATTCAGGTTTCAGATGCGTGGACCGCTCCAGAAGTTTGGAATGGATATAGAAGATATCACCGGGAAATGCCTCACGTCCCGGGGGCCGCCGCAGAAGAAGGGAAAGCTGGCGGTAGGCCAGCGCATGACGGGTGAGATCGTCATACACGATCAGAACATCTCGGCCCCTGGCCATGAAAAACTCCGCGATGGACGTGGCGGCGTAGGGCGCAAGATACTGGAGACCGGGGGCATCATCGCCTTCGACCACCACAACGATGCTGTAATCCATGGCCCCGTGAAATTTGAGGTCATGAATCACTTTGGCAATGCTGGAGCTTCGCTGCCCGATGGCGCAATACACGCACAGGATATTCTTGTCTTTCTGGTTGATGATGGCATCCAGTGCAATGGCGGTTTTTCCGGTCTGGCGGTCTCCGAGAATCAGTTCCCGCTGGCCGCATCCGATGGGAATCAGTGCGTCAATCACCTTGAGTCCGGTCTGGAGCGGTTTTTCAACAGGAGACCGGTTGATGATTTCCGGGGCATCTCTCATCACCGGCCAATGTTCACTGGCATTAACCATGCCCAGTTCATCCAGCGGCCGGCCCAGAGGGTCCACCACCCGTCCGATCAGGGCCTCTCCGACAGGAACATCCAGAATTCTGCCGCTTCGGGTCACCTCATCACCGGCTTTCAGCGAGGCCTGGCTTTCGAGAAGGGCGATTCCGATCAGATCCGGCAAAATATCCAGCACCAGTCCCATGACACCTTTACCCAGCACGACCAGTTCTTCGGATTTTACGTTTCCAAGGCCTGTGACCTGAACGATGCCTTCCGCGATCGACTGTATCCGGCCGACCTCTTCGACCTCAAGCGACGGAGAAAATCCGTCAACTGTCTGCTCGACAGACTGCCCGATATCATCCAGAAGCGACATCAGATCCGAGCGGCTCATGGGGTCGCCCCGCAGGCTGAAGCAAGAGATGCAAGGACTTCTTCTTCCATTTTCCCGAGATACACGGCCAGGTTCCATGACACTTTCCAGTCGCCGGCGATCAGTTCGATTCCGAACCCGATATTGCGGTCAATATCAAACCCGGTGGCATGCGCCTGCGGGAAAAATCCGTTAAGGGTCTGGGTGATCTGCTGCTGCTGTGTCTGATCCATTTCAAAACCCGAGCGTACCGAAATCTGATCCCCGATGCCGGATATGAGGTGTTTATTTTCCTCGATGGCACTACGGATTTTTTCGGTAAACCGTTGGACCGCAAGGCGCTCCAGGTCTTCTCCGGCCAGATCGCACAGCGCTTTTCTGGATATCTTCAGGGTCTGGCAGATCACCTTCTGCTTCAGCTGCTGGATAAAGGCCTGTTTCTCACTTTCAACCGTATCGACCCATGCCTGCCGCTGCTGACTGATCTGCTCCCGGATCTGCCCGACTTCATTTTCCTTCCAGGTAGCCACTTCTTTCTTTGCCTCGTCCAGGATCTGCTCTTTTTCCTCATCCAGTTTTACCCTTTGCCGATCCAGGTCCTGGGATCGCATCAGGGCTTCTTTTCGCGCCTTTTCGGCCGACTGCATCTTCAGCGCCACCTTTTTCTCCCGCTCCTGCATGGCACGGATGATCGGCCCGTACAAAAACCGCTTGAGCAGATAGACCAGAATCAGGAAATTGACAATTTGTGCAAACACTGTGAACCAGTTGATCAGCACCGCCCTACCCTCCTGCCTTGCTCAGAAAATAATTCCAGAACGGATTGGCAAAAATCAGGATCATCGCCACCACAAAACAGTAAATAGCCGTGGACTCGACCATGGCCAGCCCGACAAACAGTGTCCGGGTGATGACCGTGGTCTCATCGGGCTGCTGGGCAATGGAACTTAAGGCCTGAGCCAGCGCCCTCCCTTCCCCGAGCGCCGGGCCAATGGCACCGATTCCGATACACAGGCCGGCAGTAGCTATGGAGATGACCGCCACAAGGCCTAAATTATCCATCTTATCCGTCTCCTTTCGATGCATCTTTTTTATGCGTTGTCTGGACCTCCATCCCGGCGGCAAGATACACCGCTGCGAGGATGGAAAAAATATACGCCTGAACCAGTCCGGTCAGCAGACCGAACAGCTGCATGATAATCGGCAGAAAAAGCGGCGCTACTGACAATAAAATTGCAGCGATCATGCTGCCGCTCATGATATTTCCGAACAGCCGGACTGCCAGTGCCAGGGTCCGGCTGATTTCCCCCATGAGGTTAAAGGGGAGCATAAACGCACTCGGCCGGATATAATTTTTCAGATATTGGGTTAAACTGCTTTGCGAAATACCATACACCGGCACCATGACAAACACGCACAGGGACAGGGCTGCCGTGGTGGACAATGACCCGGTAGGCGTCTGAAACCCGGGCACGACCGAAAGCAGATTGGATATCGCAACAAACAGAAACAGGGTGCCGAGAAACGGCAGCAGTTCGACCGGCTTATGCCGGCTCACTTCCCGGATCTGCCTGACCATCCCAAGAACAATGATCTCCAGCAGGTTCTGCCCCCGTGAAATCGTCACATCCGAAGACAGCTTCCGGGTCACAATCCATGACCCAACCACCAGAAACCCCATCACGATCCAGGTAAATACGATCGTCCCGTTCAGGGCTATGCTTCCGTGCTGCCAGTAAATGATATTGTCGGGGCTTATGTGCATGAGGCCTCGGAATGGTTGAAAAAATGGTTAAGGGTGTACAGTTTAAGGCATACTGGATTCCCGCTTTCGCGGGAATGACGGAAAATGCCGCTCCGGGACTTTTTTTGAATTGGCGAAGCGTTGATTCACGACTGTTTTTGACTCTCGACCCACGACTCTTTCTGCCTCCCGACTGTTTTTGAAATCACAACCCGGGCAACCATCACGCTGATAAATGCAATGCCAAAGGCAATCATATCTTGCCGGAGCACCAGCCACAGGCCTGAGAGCAAGACGATCAGGCGAAGCATGAAGCTGGCTATCCATAAAGTCTTCGGTTTCCTCGATACCGGTAATTTTCGAACGGTCAGCCACAGGCCGCCAAAATAAAATACGCCCAGAAATAGTCCCCAGAAAAGGGCAGCTGCCCGGATATAGAGTTCAACAGGTTGATTCATTAATTCCTGGCAGCCTCTCCGTCGTTTTTTTCATCATTTCAAGTCCTCATCCGATTCCCGGTCACTGAAAATATTCCTTTGTTCACGCTTTATCCAGAACCAGGCATTGATACAGCCGACCACAATACCCACGAACAGCAGCATCAATGTCCACGAATACGGGCTTTTCCATGTCACATCGATCCAGACGCCGACAAAGATCGCGATCAGCGTGGGAATCGCCACTGACCATCCGACCACGCCGAACATGCCCAGACCGAACCAGACATTCCGGTTTTCCTCTTTGCGGGAGCGGATTTTTCGCTGTTCCCGGATGCGCACATCTTCTGAAAAACGCTGTTGCGACGAGGGGTTATCTTTTTCAGACTTTTCCAATTTTCCCAAACTCCATGAACCGTCTGATGAAATCGGCCTCCAGCCGGGCTACCGAACTTCGGGTTTTGCGCTGCTTTTCATCTGCGTCGGAAATCATCCGCTCCACCTGCTGCCTGAGTTCTCCCAGCTCTCCTTTGACCACCCACCCGGCAGCCACCTGGACCTGATCCGCCAGTTTGACCAGAATTCCGCCATCAACCCCCAGAAAGCGCTCTTCATTTGTCGGAGTCAGGCAAGACAAAATCCCCGGAACCAGCGCCGTTACATAATCAATATGACGGGGCAGCAGGCAGAAGCTTCCGGCCGGACTTTCCCCGACCACACTGGTGACCTCCTGGTCGAGAAAAATATCTGCCGGTGTATAGATCTTGAGTCTCAACGGGATTTGACCTCTTTAACCGTACCGATCATATACAGGTCACTTTCGGATGCCTTGGAAAATTCGTCATTTAATATGCGCTCGCACCCGTCGATCGTATCTGCCAGATCCACCATCCTGCCTTCATAACCTGTAAACTGTTTGGTGGTAAAAAACGGCTGGGTCATGAAACGCTCCAGACGCCTGGCCTGTTCGACGGTTTTCCGATCCTCCCGGGACAGTTCTTCAATACCGAGCATGGCAATGATATCCTTGAGTTCCTCATAGGTTGCCAGTGTTTTCCTGACTGCCTGGGCTACCTGATAGTGTTTAACCCCGACGACTTTAGGCGTCAGCATCATGGAACGGGATTCCAGGGGATCGATGGCCGGGTAAAACCCCTCGCCGGCTCTTTTCCGGGAAAGTACAATGGTAGCGGAAAGATGCGAGAAGGTATGAACCGCTGACGGATCGGTCAGGTCATCTGCCGGCACATACACGGCCTGTATGGAGGTAATGGCCGCTTTTTTTGAACTCGAGATTCTTTCTTCAAGTTCGGCAAGCTCCGTGCCCATGGTCGGCTGATACCCGAGACGGGAGGGGAGTCTTCCCAGCAGGCCGGACAGCTCCATGCCGGCCTGGATAAAACGGAAAATATTATCGATCAGGAGCAGAACGTCTTTTCCCTCATCATCTCGGAAATATTCGGCCATGGTCAGCGCCACATGCCCCACACGGAACCGCGCCCCGGGAGATTCATTCATCTGGCCGAACACCATGGCCGTATTTTTCAGCACTCCGGCCTCATCCATTTCACGGTAAAGTTCTTCACCTTCCCGGCAGCGTTCACCGATTCCGCAGAAAATGCTCACCCCTTTATGCTTTCCGACCATGTTATGGATCAATTCTGTAATCAGAACGGTTTTTCCCACCCCCGCTCCGCCGAACAGGCCGGCCTTTCCCCCCTGTTCCAGCGGAATGAGAAGATCGATGGCCTTGATGCCGGTGACAAAAATCTCCTCACTGGTCTCCCGCCGGGCCAGCGCCATGGGTGGCTGATGAATGGATTTGAGGGTAACGTTATCCGGCGCCGGTTTGTTGTCTACCGGCTGGCCGAACACGTTAAACATCCTCCCCAGCAGCTGAGGGCCGATCGGCGCCTGAAGCGGAAGGCCGTCCGTGCGGACCACATCCCCTCTTCCCAGCCCCGCCGATGAGGTCAGGGCAATACCGCGCACGCATTCGGGATCGGGATGATCCACCACTTCAATAATGATGCGGTCCTGCGGCCCGGTCTTCAGGATCGAGTACATGGGGGGAAGGCCTTCGGGAAACACGGCATCCACCACACTGCCGCGCACCGCGCTGATCCGGCCGGTATAGAGGGAAATTGGGTTCATTTTTTTTGATCCAGTCATTTCAACAGGTTCCGGATTCCCGCCTACACGGGAATGACGGATGCGGGTACTTTACGAGACCATCAGAATTAATCCAAAGAGGTGATCTGAATCTTATCCATTAACGTTTCCACATCGCTTCGGTGGCACAGTTCGGTTCCCGGGGTCTGGGCGGTGGCGGTACCGGCGGCGCAGGCGAATTTGAGGCATCGGGCCAGATCCATCCCCCTGAAATGCGCCAGGACAAATCCGGCGACTGCTGAATCTCCGGCACCGACGGTGCTGTCGGCTTCAATCGGAGGTGAAACGGCTTTCAGTCTGACTTTTTCCGTGAACAGGATCATCCCATTTTTGCCACGTGACACCAGAATATACCCTATTCCGTATTGGCGAAGCTGCTCGCAGGCTGCCAGAATTTCAGACTCGGTTTCAACCGGGCGTCCGACCAGCCGGGAAAGTTCATGCTGATTGGGTTTGATACAGGTCGGCTGATATTCGATGGACTCTTTCAGAGCGGCCCCATCGGTATCCAGTACAATAAATGCACCCTTTTTCCGGGCTTCCAGAATCAGCTGCCCATAGAGATTTGAGCTGACTCCCCTGGGAAGACTGCCGCTCATCACCAGATAGGTCATATCGGAAATCTGCCTGAAATTCTGATAAAACAACCCGATTTCCGCGGCGGTTACCTGTGGGCCTGCCGCACTGATGACAAACTGGCGGCTGTTTTGTCGTTCTTTCAGAATAATGTTGATCCGGGTTTCACCGGAAATCCGGGTAAACTGGGTCAGAATACCGGCATTGATCAAAAGCCCCTCCAGGTTCAGCCCGTCGTAACCGCCTACAAACCCCAGCGTGACACTCTGACCGTTCAGCTCCTTGATCACGCGTGAGACATCAATCCCCTTTCCGGCAGCAAAAACGGTTTCGGAAATTGCCCGGACCGTATCGTCCGTGGTAAGCGCCTCTACCACCATGCCCCGATCCAGCGCCGGATTCAATGTTACTGTGTAAATCATAACGGTATAATGGTTAACGGTTAAGGGTATAGGGTGTATGAATTAAGGGCTAAGAGGGATACTGCCAAAACAAGCTCCTTGCTGCTCACCTTCCAAGCTCGGCCTCAAAAAAAACGTACAAAACGGAAAATTTCACCACTGACAGAAAGGATAGGGATGTAACCATTTTTAAAAAAAATCTGATTACCATTCTTTCTCAGCTGTTGTTAACAGGCATTATAACAATTTTTCGAAATTTTTGTCGAGAAAGAAGCGAAAAAATACATTTTTTGGAGCCCCATGAAAATATTTTGTTCAATATCGCATTCAACCCTCTGTTTTAACATATAAAATTTTTGATTCGGCATTTTGTAATTTTAGCTGAAAACAAGTGGTAATCAAAAAAAATGTATGGCTTTTTTTTCGGAAATTTCTGAATTAAGGACTGAGCAATAAACCCCGTAAAACCGACGAGTTTTTGCGACTAATTAGATGGTTGGGCGTTTTGTATATCCCAGATGATAGTGTCAGAACTAAAATCCTGTTCATTGGGTCATATAATGCCATGATGGGCAGGACGAACGAGACGAAAATAAGATTTATTTTCAAGCTCCTTGAAATTAGTTACTTCAAGTAAAATATAAGATAAGCACTCTTAACCCTTCTAAAGCATATAAAATATTCGCTTAAAACATTCCCGTTCAGAGCCCTGGGACGAGAAAAAAATCTGCGTAATCTGCGGATATTTTTTTTAACCATCTCAAAAAATAAAATCCGTGGACAGAAAATTGGACTTATGCTCTCTGACAATCCGTGTCAGAATGTGCTGATTGAGTGCCACGTCCTTTGCGGCAACGAGGGTCCGGATGGAAAATGCGCGAAGGGCATCGGATACGGACAGAGTTCCCTCGGCGGAATCTTTCCTGCCGGTGAACGGAAATGTATCCGGTCCTCTCTGGCACTGGCAGTTGATGTTGAGGCGGCACACCTGATTGACCAAGGGATCGACCAGCGCGGCTATCCGGTTCGGATCGGTCCCGAAAATGCTCAGCTGCTGACCATAATCGGATTTCACCACATAGCTGATGGGCGCTTCAATATCATCAAACTCACATACGGGAATGACCGGACCGAACTGCTCCTCATGATATACCCGCATCCGGTCATTGACCGGAAACAGAATTGCCGGATAGAAAAAACTGTGATACACCGCCCCGCCATTCGGATTGATGACCTCAGCCCCATGCTGTCCGGCATCGGTGATCAGATCCGTGAGGTACTGCGGCTTATCCGGCTCCGGCAGGGGGGTAATAAACACGTTGTCTTTCCATGGCACGCCGACTTCAAGCCGGCTGACAGCCTCTGAAAAACGGCTCAAAAATTCATATCTTACCTTTGAATGAACAAAAAGAATCTTCAGCGCCGTGCAGCGCTGGCCGTTAAATGACAGGCAGCCCATCACGCATTCCCTGACCGTCAGGTCAAGGTCGGCATCCGGGAGGATGATGGCGGCATTTTTGGCTTCAAGCCCCAGCACACACCTGAGCCGATGCGGTTTCGGGTGCTGCCAGCGCAATGCATCGGCCGCACGGCTTGATCCGATCAGCGCCAGCACATTCACACTTCCGGTTGCCATCAGGGCGGGAATGATCTCTCTTCCCCGGCCGTAGAGCACGTTGATGACGCCTTCGGGAAACACCTCCTGAAACGCGGCCAACAGCGGACCGTACAGCAGGGCGCCGTGTTTGGGCGGCTTTAAAATCACGGTATTTCCCATGATCAGTGCCGGAATCAGGGTGGTAAAGGTTTCATTGAGCGGGTAGTTATACGGGCCCATGCAGAGAACCACCCCAAGCGGCGCGCGACGGATCTGGCCGATAATGCCCTGTTCGATCACAAACCGGCTGGAGACGCGATCCAGATCTTTTACGGCATCCACCGTGCCCTGGATATAATCCACGGTCCGGTCGAATTCCTTTTCGGAGTCGGCCCGGGATTTTCCGATTTCCCACATCAGGAGATTGACCACCTGCTGTTTCTGCTCCTTCATGCGGCAGACAAATTCCTGAACGATGCTGATCCGGCCGGCTACCGACATGGTGGGCCAGAGTCCTCTTCCGCTGCTGTATGCCTTGACCGCTGCCGCCAATGCGTCCATCGCCTCGACTTGCGTCACCAGAGGGTAGTATCCGATACATTTACGCTCCACGCCTGCGGCCGTTTTCACGCATACCGGTGATGCCACCGTGTGAATGGGTCCCTTCCAGTAACGCAGCTGGCCGTCAGACAGATAAAAATCCTGGGAGAACGGCTCCCGAAGCGCAAATTGCTCCGGAATCTCTGCCTCATCCGGAAATAGGGATTGAAAATGTTCTGGTGGGTTCATGGTGGGTTACCTGTGATCTGTAAAGGGTTAAGGGTTAAGGGTTAATCTGACTTCTGTCCTCTGTCTGCTGTCCAGTACCATCCGATAGGCGGACACGGGGGGCCGCCCCTACCCTTTCGAGTTGCTATCCTTTTTTTTACCCAGTCCTCAACACTCAGTCCTGCTCACTTAATTCACCGCCATCATGGCCCTGGCATAAAATTTTTCGATATACTCTTTGACCATGCGTCGTGATGAAAACTGCGGGGCGCAGCTTTTGATGGATTCTTTCATGACCCGGACCCATTCGTGGCGTATCCCCTTTTCAGAGACCTTGTAATACATGGGGATGATCCGGTTTTCCAGCAGGTCGTAGAGGGCTTCGGCGTCCGCCTTGTCTCTGTCTTTATCATCACTTTTCGACCCGAAGGACCAGCCGTTTTTGCCGTTGTAGCCTTCCATCCACCACCCGTCACAAATGCTCAGATGCGGTACCCCGTTGAGCGCCGCCTTCATTCCGCTGGTTCCGCTTGCCTCCATCGGGGGGATGGGATTGTTCAGCCACACATCCACGCCATGAACCATATATTGGGCGAACTGCTCGCCGTAATTTTCCACAAATGCAATGCGCCCGCCCATCTCCGGATCACGGGCGGCATTGAATATCCGCTGCAGAATTCGTTTTCCCGGGTCATCGGCCGGATGGGCCTTTCCAGCAAATATGATCTGAATGGGTTTCCAGCGGTCGTTGAGCATTTTTTTCAACCGATTCGTGTCATAAAAAATCAGATCCGCCCGCTTGTACGTGGCAAATCGCCGGCCGAAACCGATGGTAAGCACCGATGGATCCAGAAATGTTCCCCCGGGTACCAGCATGGACGGACTGACATGATCCCTGGCCCAGCGCTGACGGGTCTGATCCCGGATGGCATCGATGAGTTTAATTTTCAGCCAGTAATGAGTCCGCCACAGTTCATCATCCGGTATTTCCTCGATCAGTTCCCAGATATACTGGCTGTCATGATCATCTATCCAGTCCTGACCGAAATATTTATTAAACAGTAAATGCATTTTGGGCTCAATCCATTTGGGCAAATGAACCCCGTTGGTGACATAATCGATGGGAATGGCCTCTTCAGACACCTGAGGCCACATACACTGCCACATCCGACGTGTCACCTGCTGGTGTTTTTTACTGACACAGTTTCTAAAACCCGACATCCTCAATGCAAACGCCGTCATATTAAACCCTGCTGTCGGATTTTCAGGATGGATTCCCAGCTTCATGAACTTATCGTGATCCAGCCCCAGAGAGGGCCAGTAGGAACTGAAATACTTTTCGAGAAGATGAAACGGGAACACGTCATGGCCGGCCGGAACCGGCGTATGGGTCGTAAACACGGTCGTCTGCCGAACATTTTCCGCCGCTTCTTCAAAACTCATGCCTTCGAGAATCCGATCCCTGATCCGTTCCAGAATTGCAAACGCCGGGTGGCCTTCGTTCAGATGAAGAATGGAATGTTTGATTCCCAGCTTTTCGAGCACCTCTGATCCGCCGATCCCGAGAACGATTTCCTGGCGAAGCCGCTGCTCAAGATCACCGGTATAAAGGCGGGATGAAATGCCATGGTTCCAGGGGTCATTGATTTCAATATCCGTATCCATCAGATACAGGCACACCCGGCCCACTGAAATTTTCCATACCGCCACATACACCTCCGGCTGGATCAAAGGCACCTTGACCAAAAGCTGCTTGCCGTTTTCGTCCAGTACCCGATAAATGGAAGCTGCATCCCGGTCCAGAATCTGATCAAAATTCTCCTGCCATCCATCTTCCCGAATCCGCTGATACAGATATCCTTCCGGATACATGAATCCAATGGCCGTCAGGGGCAATCTCAGATCGCTGCTTTCCTTGATAAAATCCCCGGCGAGAAATCCCAGTCCACCGGCATAAAACGGCAGGGAATGATGCAGGCCGTATTCCGCGGAAAAATAGGCGATTCTGTGGGTTTCGATATCCACAGGTTTGTCGCGGATACTGCATTTCTGTTCCAGAATTTCCCTGCGGAATTTATCAATTACCACGTCATAATGACGAAGGTATTCCAGGTCATTTGCAAATATATTCAGTGTTTCTGCCGAAAGCTCGCTGAGCATTTTTACCGGATTGTGCATGTTTTTTTTCCAGGTCTGCCGGTCAATTTTTTTAAACAGCATACGGGCTTCCGGATGCCAGCTCCACCACAGATTCGCAGCGATTTCCCCGAGTCCGCTGAGACGGGGAGGCAGATTGGTAAAAATATTCTGAGTAATATCCATAACCAGTTTCCCTTTCATTAAAAACGCAAAAATCCATCCCTGACGATTCAAGACGCTTGCGACTCAATAGCCTCGACTCTTGTAACTCACGCCTGCTGGGCCTCACGGCTGTTCCGGCTTGCGACCCACGACTGTTTTTAACTCACGACTCACGACTGCTTTTGGCTCACGACTGTTTTAGCTGCCCGGCGACTTTCTCAGTAGCTTTTCTGACACGTTCCGGATCTCCCAGATAATAATGCGTGATCGGAGACAGATGCTGCTGATCCAGTTCATAAACCAGCGGAATGCCGGTGGGAATGTTCAGCCCGGAGATGTCCTGTTCCGAGATATTATCAAGATGTTTGACCAGTGCCCTGATACTGTTGCCGTGGGCGGATATGATGATTCGACGTCCCTTTTTCAAAGCCGGCGCTATGGCCTGGTGCCAGTAAGGAAGCACCCGGTTCAGTGTGTCTTTGAGGGACTCGGTTGCTGGCAGAACCTTGAAATCCAGTCCGGCATATCGCGGATCGAATCCGGGATGCCTTGGGTCCTGAGCATCCAGTGCTCCCGGCGATATATCATAACTTCTTCGCCATGTATGCACCTGCTCCATTCCGTATTTTTCGGCTGTTTCCCTTTTGTTCAGCCCCTGGAGTACGCCATAATGACGTTCATTCAACCGCCATGAAACGTGAACCGGAATCCACATCAGATCCATATCATCCATCACAATCCACAGCGTTCGAATCGCACGCTTTAACACCGAGGTATAGGCTTGATCAAACACATATCCAGCGGTTTTGAGAGCCTCCGCCGCATAATGGGCCTCTTCGATACCAAGATCGGTCAGATCCACATCGGTCCATCCCGTAAATTTATTTTCCAGATTCCAGGTGCTCTGCCCGTGGCGTAAGAATACAAGTTTGATCATTTCAAAAATCCTTCAAGAAAGTGACCGTTTGACAGACAGGACATATGCGTGTTTATGGGAATAAATGGTAAAATAACTGATACCATCATTTTCATCGAGAACGTTCGAGATGTCAATCCGTATTTGGTGTCAGAATGAAGTCAGGCAGCATTGAGACACCCATTTCACATCCATCCGGGTAAGCGCGGCTTTACCCCTGACGGTCATATCACTGATAAAGCGGAACTGATCCCTTCCGTCCACCGGATAGGCTTTCAACCGATAATGCGTCCCCCATGGCTTTTCTGAAACCATCACGACGACCGGCTTTTCCAGCATGGTGTACGGACTGGTCAATGCCACATCATACAATTTCTGTCTGACCTTACCGGCATCATGGGCAGGATGAAGATAAAAATCGGCGATACATTGGAGATCCCTGTGTCCGGAATTGGCATTAAAAATGTTGGTATTCCATATTTTCGTGTGTGGAATGATGACCACGGTATCATCAGGCGTCACCATTTTCAGTGTTCTCAACCCGATGGATTTTACCTCTCCATATGCCCCGTCAATTTTCACCCAGTCGCCGGGGCGGTAAGGCTGTTCATAAATGGTTACAATTCCTGCAATCAGACTGCTGACATAGTCTTTGAAAGCAAAACCGAGTGCCAGCCCTGCGACGCCGAATATCGCCACAAGATTCTGCAAGGTGGGCTTGATCACAATCGGAATGATCAGCCCAACGGCCAGTATCATGACAAGCAGCCTTAAAAACGGCACCGAGGAGAGAATCAGGAGCCGTTTTCGTCCGGGAACTTTCTCCGCAAACCAGGGAATGAGCCGCTCCATAAGAAAAATAATCAGCCAGGCTGAACCGATAATGAACAAAACCGTAAAAATGTTGACCATATTAAATTCAGCAAGCAATTCAAGCAGCGTGGTGTTATTTTCCATAGCGATCCTCACTTATCGAAGCTACGAAATGTCGCCCGTTCCATCCTTTTGGCCTCTGACCGCTTTCCCCTAAATCGAGTCCACCAGGTATCCCTCATTACTCAGAAACCGCCGTACCGCCGGATATCCGATTGCCGTTGCATACCATCGGTTTTTATTCTGATAAATCAATCCTTTTGATCGCAGATACATGATCGCCTGCATCACATCGCTGTCAGACATCGGCAGCAAATTCGCCAGCAGCCGGGCATCGAGCTCCCCGTGAATCATCAGACAGTGAAGCACAAGCAACTCATCATGCGTTACGCCATCTGAAACTGCCGGCAAGGTGAGCTGGGACCATGGGTCCACCCATATGGTTTGTTTAAACAAACTGTCGGTTTCCAGATCGGTCCGTTCTTCATCCGGACCATATCTCAGGCTGTATCGCCAGATATCCCATGCGATGCCGGCAATCCCGCGGCTGTATGCTGCCAGGTGAATCAGAAAATTGCTTGATTCTGTAGGGGAAGCATGATCGGCTGATTCTTCTTGCTGATGCTCCGCTTTAAGGGGGAGAACATAGTTTCCATTATTCGATTGTCTAAAGACGAGGCGATCGCCCCCGGCACCGCAGGCAAGCCTGCAAAACCACTGTTGAAGTTTTTCCTGATCAAATGCTTCAAGGACAAAAGGTACAGGAAAAAGCCTGTCCACACCCAACGCTTTGGACAGGTAAGCCCAGGCCCAGCTGTCGCAGCCGATGAGGCAGGGGCAGGAACAGGATAAAACGCTGTCAATCAGCTGCCGGATCATTGACAGGCCGTTGAAATGGCGAAGAAAAAACCGTTCAAGGCAGGGAATCACCAACAGATTCCCTGAATTATCAATCTGTCCGGAAACATCATATCCCTTGCCGTGTATTAACTGCTCCGGCACCGGCGCTTCGATGATTCGAAAATTGCTTTGCTTTGCCCAGATGACAAGCGCCTGTGTGAGTCCACTGTATGGGACTTTCAAAAAAACCCGGAGGAGAGTTTCGCTCTGCCGGTTCTGAAGCCACTCGTCCAACGACGAATTCAAGGAGGTTGCGCATTCAGTCCAGTCCGGTTCCGGGGCGGCTTTATCTTTAAGGCGGGACGGGGCCGATCTGAGATGCTGTTCCAATTTAAAAGGTTCTTCTTTGACAGGTTTTCGGTGGATTTGTTCCACAAATTTAGAAAACCTGCCTCGCACGGCTTGCGCCGCCGGTTCCGGTGGCTTCTTATACTGATCCAAACGGATAAAGTTCCAGAGCTGAGAAGGCGGATTGTCTGTAATGGGAACCTCCCTCATATCTGAAGAATGGGTTAGCGGATTAGCGCCCTTGCGGGCGGACTGAGGAGCGCTATCGCTTGAGGAGTACTTCGCTTGAGGCAAAAGATAAAAAACAAGAAGCTTTTATCTTATAACATCCTCAAACAAGGGCGCAAAGCTCCCACCCCTCAGGCACTCAGTCCTTTTTTCCGGACTCGCTCATAACTTCGGCCATAGTGCCGGAGTGTAGCCGCAGAGTCCCGCCCGTTCCCGGCGTACGACATTGCGCGAGCCGGGGAAAAGATGCCATGAATGAGCGGGACGGAGTACTCGCCAACGTGGTCGAATTTATGATCGAACCCTGAAGTTAGAGCCAGGTTTTTTTTTTGAAAAACAGAAGCATCACCAGGATAATGGCCGACATTACCAGCCATACCGAGAGATATCCCCACCGCCATTCAAGCTCGGGCATGTATTTAAAATTCATTCCGTAGACTCCGGCCACAAACGTGATGGGGATGAATATGGTGGCGATGATGGTCAGAACCTTCATGACCTCATTCATTTTGTTACTCAAGGTAGAAAGATAGATATCGAGCATTCCGGAAAGAATATCCCGATAGGACTCGATGGTATCGATAATCTGGATCGTATGGTCATAAACATCGCGAAGATAAACATGGGTGGTGTCATCCACCAGATCCGTATCCGCTCTGGCAAGGTTATTGACCATCTCTCTCATGGGCCAGATCTGTTTTCTCATCAATATCATCTCCCGTTTTAATTCATGAATGTTTTCTATTGTACCGGCAGCGGGAGCAAAAATAATCTCTTCTTCCAGGCATTCAATTTTTTCGCCGATCACCTCCAGAATGGTAAAATACTGATCCACAACGGCGTCTATCAGACAATACGCCAGATAATCCGTTCCGGCATTCCGAATCCGGCCCTTTCCTTTTCGAATCCGGTCCCGGACACTGGAAAATACATCCTTTTCAACCTCCTGAAAGGACAGGATATAATCCTTTCCAAAAACCAGGCTCACCTGTTCTGCAATCACCTCGTTTTCTGTTTCGTCAAAATACAGCATCTTGAACACGACATACAGATAGTCATCAAAATCCTCTGTCTTGGGCCTTTGTCCGCTGTTCATCACATCCTCGAGGGTCAGCGGATGGATATGAAACAACTGACCGATGCGGTCGATGATCCGGGCATCATCAATCCCGTTTACATTGATCCATTTTGTGCCAGA
Organism: Desulfobacterales bacterium; assembly: GCA_028704555.1. Classification (NCBI taxonomy): domain Bacteria; kingdom Pseudomonadati; phylum Thermodesulfobacteriota; class Desulfobacteria; order Desulfobacterales; species Desulfobacterales bacterium. Next base: position 96,952 of record JAQWFD010000005.1, on the reverse strand, counting down.
TTCGGATTGGACCGGCAGATAATCATCAATCCTTTCGAGAACTTTTTCTTCAATCTGGCCTTCGCCATAACGAATCAGAGATATCTGGGCATGTTCGGTTTTTTTTTCGCCGACATGGACAAGTGCTCCCGGTGCAAGCCCTCTTTTTTTCGATATTTTATTAATAATTCTCGTCATGGGCTGTTTCTCCCGGCTTGTGAAATTGGGTTGGTTGACGGGCCCCTTTACCCGACGGGCGGACACGGGGGGCCACCCCTACACCCGCACAAGTTGGTGCTTTTTTTATTCAGTCCTCAGTCCTCTGACTTCTGACTTCTGACTTCTGACCCCTCACCCTTAATCAGTTTCAGCTTCAGCTGCCGTTTATCATCGTTTGCCGCATAAACGGTACTGGATGGGAAAGCAAACTCAATGCCCTCGGCATTGAACTGTTTCAGAATTTCAAGGCAGGTTCGTTGCAGCCATTCCTGATAATCCCACCAGTTCGGGGGATGGTACCATGCGATGACAAAAATATTCAGGCTCCAGTCATTGAACCCGTTAAAATAAACCTTCGGCGGCAACGCCTCGTTCATGCCTTCATGATGATCCAGAAGATTGCGGATAATTTCAACGGCTCTTTCCACTTTCTCCGGCGGGGTGTCATAGGTGATGGTTATGTTGGTCATCCAGCGCAGGTTCGGTCTTTTTCCGATATTTTCTAGCGCGGAGTTCACTATCTTTTCATTGGGGATGGTAACCAGGCTACCGGTCATGTTCCTGATTTTGGTGCTTCGGAAACCGACATATTCCACGGTGCCGTCAAAGCTGTCGATAACGACGCGTTCACCGACCTGAAACGGCTTGTCAAACAGGATCGTCAGAGTACCGAAAAAATTGGCAATGGAATCCTTGGCTGCCAGAGCAACCGCCAGGCCACCAATCCCGAGAGAGGCCAGCAGCGGGCCGATCTGTACCCCGGTCAGGTTTTGAGCAATCAGGATAGCGCCAATCACTATAATAAATACTCTCAGGGTCTTTCCCACAATCGGGATCAGCATCTCATCGACATTGCTGCCGGTCCTGAACGACCACTTTTTCAGCTGGACATCAATAATATTGACCAGTCGGAGTATAAACCAGAAGATGGCTATAATACCGCCTATATCCGCCGCCTTTTGAACCACTGTCAAGAGGATATTGGCACCCTGTCCCGTTTTAAAATGGACAATCAGGGGAGATATTGCACCATAAATACCGTAGACCCATATAAACAGAGAAAGCGGCCCGGCCATCGCATCGAGAATCAGTTTTTTCCACGACACCTGATCTTCTTCCTCAACGATTGCCTTCAGAATTCTTCGTATCATGAAGCGGAAAATACGGTCGATCAGAATCACAATAAATAAAAGGATAAAGCAAACTATCAGGTTCAGTCCCGTAATACCGTAAATTAACTCGGCATTGATCCACTTGCCAAACCGGGATGATGCTTTTGATCCGATCTGTTCTATGCCCCTGCCGATGGTTTCACCGGCTTTATCCAGCTGCTTGCGCTGCCCGGAAATAACCTCATCCAGTGACGGGACCGCAGGTTTTCCCTTTTCCACGGTTACCGCTGTCTGCCCCTGTCCCGGATTCTGAGCCGCAGCAGTAAAGGGCAGATGGATGCAAAATACGATTGCAGTAGCAATGAAAAATGCCGTCAATTTCTTCTTCGATACTCTCATAAGGAGCGCTCTCCTAACTTACTGAAATAGCTGGTGATTGCAGATATTGAGAAAACCGGTCCCTGATTATCCAATATGAAAACTGTAGCCACGGTGTTATACGTTTGTCAAACGGTATCTATTTTTTGTTTAGTGTTGGACAATCGAGACGTTATTGTTTATAACAACCGCATCCGGCAAATCGGATTTAGTTAGTATATGAACAAATCCAATGCATTATTGATTGTACATAATAATTATTCAGATATGAGATCTCAACATACCGGCATGCAAATCTGCCAGTGCGTTTCGTATCAATGAAATAAGGAGTTATACATGGGAGGATTATTCGGGGTTGTTTCAAAAGAAAACTGTATAATGGATCTGTTTTACGGAACGGATTATCATTCCCATCTGGGAACGAAGAGAGGCGGGATAGCGGTATATAATGCCAACGAATTTTCCAGATCGATTCATAATATTGAAAACGATTATTTCAGGTCCAAATTTGAATCCGATCTGCCCGGCCTGAACGGCAATATGGGCATCGGCGTCATCAGTGATTACAAATCGCAGCCCCTGATCATCGGATCCCACCTGGGACCGTTCGCCATTGTCACCGTCGATAAAATCAATAACATCGAAGCGCTGGCCCGTGAACTGAGCAATCGGAAAATGCATTTTTCCGAAATTTCCAAAGGGCAGATCAATCCGACCGAGATGGTGGCCATGCTGATCTGCAGCGAAGATTCATTTGAAAGCGGCATTCAAAAAGCACAGGAATTGATTAAAGGTTCCTGCTCGATCCTGCTGTTGACGAAAGATGGAATGTATGCCGCCAGAGACAGGCTCGGCAGAACGCCGATTATCATCGGAAAAAAGAACGGTTCCTTTGCCGCATCATCAGAGTCCTGCGCGTTTTCCAACCTGGAGTATGATATTGACCGGTTCCTTGGTCCCGGAGAAATCGGTTTTCTTACCGCAGACGGCTATGAACAGAGAAAAAAGCCGGGTGACAAAATGCAGATTTGCTCTTTTCTCTGGGTCTATTACGGCTATCCGGCGTCGATCTATGAAGATATCAATGTTGAAGCGGTAAGATACCGATGCGGCTGTGCGCTGGCAAAAAATGACGATATTGACATTGACTATGTGGCAGGCATACCGGATTCAGGCATAGGCCATGCCATCGGGTACGCCAACGCAAGGCATATCCCCTACATGAGGCCCTTTGTAAAATATACCCCGACATGGCCCAGAAGTTTTATGCCACAGAACCAGAACCGACGGAATCTGGTTGCAAAAATGAAGCTGATCCCGATCAGGCACCTGATCGAGGGCAAAAAGATTCTGTTCTGTGAAGATTCCATTGTCAGGGGCACCCAGCTCAAAGACAACGTCCAGAAATTATACGATCTCGGCGCCCGTGAAGTTCACATGCGCCCGGCCTGCCCTGCCCTGATATACCCATGTAAATTTTTGAATTTTTCCGCTTCGCGCTCCACCCTTGATCTGGCGGGGCGAAAGGTTATTCTGGAACTTGAAGGCCGTGAGGACAACCATCTGAAAGAATACGCAGATCCGGATTCAGAAAAAAACCATGCCATGTCGGCCCGAATCCAGGAAATGCTTAAACTGACGTCGTTGAAATATCAGAGGCTCGATGATTTGATTCAGGCCATAGGCCTCCCGAAGGAAAAACTATGTACCCATTGCTGGGACGGGTCCAGTTATTTCTAAGACTCACGGCTGAAGGCAGTATGACACGCGAAAACGGTTTTAAAATCTGACCGGCTGCCATGTTACGGAAAGGGCCTTTCTTCTACCCGCTTACTTGACGTACTGTTTAATCATGGAAAAAAGTTTTCCCGTATCCGCAAACGTTCCAAAATGGGTATATTCAATCAATCCGTTATTTCTGACGATCATCGTAAACGGGGTTTTTGGCTCACCCAGCATTTTATGATTTTCATACCTGGGATCTTCAATGACAGGATATTGAATATTTGCCTGTTTTTTCAGATAAGCCGTTTCCATGGGCGTTGCTCCGGCTGCGATAGCAAACATTTTCACGGCGGCGCCCAGCTTTTCATTTTGTTGAATCATTTTAAACAGCTTGTTATTCCTTGGAAACTGGATATGACATTGGGGACAATACACCCCGACGACCTCTATGAGCATGATGCTGCTTTTGACCTGGTCGATGGTAAAGGTATCCGCATTGCCAATACCCAGATAAGTACGCTCTTGTTCAGATGCCGGTGATGTAAGTGTCAAATTCGGGAAAACATACCCCTTGGCGGGAATATTTTCTGAAAACGCGGGCGCTGCAAAGGTATTCAGCAAAATAACGCCGATACAAATCAACTGTAAACCAAATGAAATAATATTTTTTAACATGGGCCATCTCTCCGCATCATCAAAATGAAATTCATATTGTGCATCCATCGCAGTCAGTACAACTGTAAACATAAGCAGTTTACCATATTTAATGAAATGGGCAAATCAATAATTTTGTTTAAAAAGGCACCTCAACTATCGGAAGTTATTCATGGTCCAGCGAAATTTGTGAATGGTTTTTAACCGCCGCACGCAAACAGCGTACCTGTTTTTTTTCCATCTTCATTCGGCCAGCTCCCTTCCGATACCTGAATAATCTTCAACTCCCCGTTATTGCAATATTTTTAACCGATTTAAATATGATGAACCCGTAAAAAGTACCCACACCCCCTCGTTCCCGCGACGGCGGGAATTCAGAACGTTTTGAAATGACTGGATTTTTTATTTCAGGTGAATGATAAATGAGGGCTGAATATGACTTTTTTCAAGGCCGTCAAATATAAAATACCAATTTTGACCCGGTAATAACCAGTCAATTTTTTAGCATATTTATATTGATTTTGTCATACGATCACGATAACTTTATCTGTTTAAAAACTGCTCGATTATCGAGCGGATGGTTTTTCAGACAGTCCGCATAATAAATCGGAATCAATTGAAGGGCCCCGGCAAGACTGCGTTGTTTGCCGCGAGCCTAACCAGATGATTCACTAACTGACGAGGAGTACTATGCCAAAACGAGACGACATCAACAAGGTACTTATCATCGGATCAGGTCCTATTATCATCGGTCAGGCCTGTGAATTCGATTATTCCGGCACCCAGGCCTGCAAAGCGCTTCGGTCGCTCGGATATGAAATCGTTCTGGTAAATTCAAATCCTGCCACCATCATGACAGATCCGAGCATAGCCGATGTAACCTATATAGAACCACTGAATGTCAAGTCATTGACCCGGATTATTGAAAAAGAACGTCCGGACGCGCTGCTTCCCAATCTGGGAGGGCAGTCGGCCCTGAATCTGTCTTCGGAACTGGCAAAAACAGGGGTACTCGACCAGTACGGCGTCAAGGTGATCGGGGTAAACATCGACGCCATTGAACGCGGAGAAGATCGAACCGCCTTTAAAAATACCATGGCGCGACTCGGCATTGAAATGCCTGAAAGCACTGCGGTCAACACTGTGGAAGACGCTGAAAAGGTGGCTGATGAGCTCGGATATCCGGTTGTCATCCGCCCGGCCTACACCATGGGCGGTACCGGCGGCGGCCTTGTCTATAATGTCGAAGAGCTCCGGACCATCGCCGCAAGAGGCATAGCCGAAAGCATGGTGCATCAGATTCTGGTCGAAGAATCGGTACTGGGCTGGGAAGAGCTGGAACTGGAAGTGGTTCGTGATGCCAAAAACCAGATGATCACAGTTTGTTTTATTGAAAATGTCGATGCCATGGGGATTCATACCGGAGATTCATTCTGCACCGCCCCGATGCTGACCATCGATGAGGCGCTTCAGAAAAAGCTTCAGAAATATGCCTATGACATTGTCGAAGCCATCGAGGTGATCGGTGGGACCAACGTCCAGTTCGCGCATGACCCCGAAACAGGCCGGGTGGTCATCATTGAAATCAATCCCAGAACGTCCCGGTCATCCGCACTGGCCTCAAAGGCTACGGGATTTCCGATAGCCATGGTATCATCCCTTCTGGCAGGCGGTCTGACCATGGATGAAATTCCGTACTGGCGAGACGGATCACTGGAAAAATATACGCCGTCCGGAGATTATGTGGTCGTAAAATTTGCCCGTTGGGCATTTGAGAAATTCAACGGGGTCAAAGACCATCTCGGTACCCAGATGCGTGCGGTAGGCGAAGTGATGAGTATCGGCAAAACCTATAAGGAAGCGTTTCAGAAAGCGATCCGATCGCTTGAAATCGGCCGAAGCGGACTTGGATTTGCCAAAAATTTTCATAAAAAATCTCTCAGCGAATTAATGGGGATGCTCAATATCCCTTCCAGCGAACGGCAGTTCATCCTTTATGAAGCCCTGAGAAAAGGCGCTGACATTCAGGCGCTTTATAAAAAAATCCATATTAAGCCCTGGTTCCTGCAGCAGATGAAGGAGCTGGTGGAACTGGAAGAAAAAATTATCGCCTTCAAGGGGCAATTTCCTCCGGATGATCTGTTGATTCAGGCAAAAAAAGACGGATTTGCAGACAAGTATCTGTCCCAACTGCTGGGTATCGCGGAAAAAGACATCCGTGAAAAACGCAAATCACTCGGGGTTGAAGAAGCCTGGGAGCCGGTTCCGGTCAGTGGGGTTGAAAACGCGGCCTATTATTATTCCACCTACAATGCCCCTGACAGAGTTGAGGTCAGTGACCGCAAAAAAGTCATGGTGCTTGGAGGCGGCCCCAACCGGATCGGTCAGGGCATAGAATTTGACTACTGCTGCGTGCATGCCGCCCTTGCCATCCGGAACGCCGGTCTGGAATCCATCATGGTCAACTGCAACCCGGAAACCGTCTCCACCGATTATGACACATCAGACAAACTGTATTTTGAGCCACTGACCGTTGAAGATGTGCTCAGCATTTATGAAAAAGAAAAGCCCGACGGGGTCATTGTCCAGTTCGGCGGACAGACACCGCTCAACCTGGCCGCGGAACTGTCAAAGGCCGGGGTCCATATTCTGGGAACGACACCCGAAACCATCGATATGGCTGAAGACCGGGAACAGTTCAACACAATCATGAAAAAACTGGGCATCCCGCAGCCGGATTCCGGAATGGCCAGCACCCTGGAAGAGGCCGTTGCCATTGCCGACCGGATTGAATACCCGGTGCTGGTCAGGCCCTCTTATGTGCTGGGCGGACGGGCCATGGAAATCGTTCACGATGAAGAGATGCTCAAACATTACATGTCTGTCGCTGTGGATGTATCTCCGGATCGGCCCATTCTGATCGACCAGTTTCTGGATAACGCCATCGAGGCTGAGGCCGACGCCATTTCGGATGGAACAGATGCCTTTATCCCGGCGGTCATGGAGCATATCGAACTTGCCGGTATCCATTCAGGAGATTCGGCCTGTGTCATTCCTCCGATCAGCATCCCTTTGAAGCACATTGAAACCATCTGCGATTATACCCGGAAAATTGCTGTTGCAATGAATGTCGTGGGACTGATGAATATTCAGTATGCGATTTACAACGACCGGGTTTATATTCTGGAGGCTAACCCAAGGGCGTCAAGGACCGTACCGCTGGTATCCAAAATCTGCAATATTCCCATGGCGCGCCTGGCCACCCAGATCATGCTCGGAAAAAAGCTCTCCGATCTTAACCTTGAAAACAAGCCAATTCCTCATTTCGGAGTCAAAGAAGCCGTTTTTCCGTTTAATATGTTCCCTGAGGTTGATCCGATCCTCGGACCCGAAATGCGATCTACCGGCGAAGTGCTCGGGATGGCGGATTCATTCGGCCTTGCCTATTACAAATCCCAGGAAGCCACGCAAACCCAGCTGCCCCTGGAAGGATCGGTCCTGTTTACCATTGCCGAACGAGATAAAGACCGAGCCGTTGTTCCGGCTCAGCTTTTCAAGGATCTGGGATTCAGGATACTGGCGACAAAAGGAACCCACAGTTTCCTGACTGAACATGGAATCGAAGCGGAACTGATTCATAAGGTGGGGTATGGACGCCCGGATCTGGTCGATGCCATCAAAAACGGAGATATCAATCTGGTTGTCAATACGCCCAGCGGCAGGCAGAGCAAAACCGACAGTTCCTATATCCGAAAAACCGCAATCAAATACAAAATCCTCTATATCACGACCACCTCGGCAGCTCACGCGGCGGCAAAGGGAATTGCCACCAGACAAAAAGGCCTGGAAACGTTAAAATCCCTGCAACAGTATCACGCCGGGATAAAATAGAGAATTGAGGACTGAGGGCTGAGTAAAAAGGATGAAAAACTCGTTGGTGCAGGGGCGGCTCCCTGTGTGGCCGCCCATCGGGTAAGTAGAAGAGGCTTTCAGGTTCTTGAAAAAGAGCCGGGATGGCTCTTCTGCTTTATTCTGAAGACCTCTGCGCCCTGACGACTCATCAATTTCCCGGCTGCCGATTCCCGACTCATGGCTGAGTGCTTTGGACTACGGATGGGGAATCCGTTTCAACCGGATAACGGATCTTCCCGCATCGAGAAACGGAAGGCTGTAGGTCTGGATATCAACGGAAAAGATATCGTCCGCAAAGGTAATATTTTCACCGGCCGTGATGTCCATTTCCATCTCCATCCCTTTGAGTGCGATTATGGTTCCCTCCCCTGCCAGCATGGGGATTGCCATGGCAACAAAATCATCCAGCCGGGTAAGTGCCCGGCAGACGATCAGATCAAACGCCGGGGCGCTGCCGGGAGCTTTCGCAAGCTCCTCTGCCCGGATGTGACGGGCTTCTATTCCTTTCAGATCAAGGAGGCGGATGATGTGCTTTAAAAAATTCACTTTTTTTCGGGAAGCATCGATCAGCGTAACAGACAGGGACGGGATCATTATTTTAAAAGGTATTCCCGGAAAACCGGCACCGGAGCCGATATCCAGCAACGAGGCTTCAGATGGAAGAAACCGGGTGGGAATGATTGAATCCAGAAAATGTTTAACGGCGATTTCCGTTGGTTCCGTAATCGCCGTTAAATTTTTTTTCCGGTTCCAGGTAATCAGTTCCCGGGCATAAACATCAAATTGCGCTGCCTGAGAGGGGCTGATATCAATATGAAAGTCTTTTGCGCCGTCTGCAATGAGACGTTTCCATGTGTCTGATCCGATTAACATTTACCTGCTTTGCTTCTCCTCCGCGGCGGAAGATCCGGAATCCTCGAAATTCATCGTAATCACAAGCTCACTGCCTGCATTCATAGACATTTTGGCATTGGGGTATCGTTTTTTGAACACATGAATCATGGCAAAGTTTTCCCGCAATACCGTGGCAACAAAACCTTTGTAATCATTTTCCCTGGCGATAATTTCCAGCTTTTCCAACAGATAGGAGCCGATACCCATCCCCTGGTAATCTTCCCGGATAACAAAGGCCGCCTCCGCATAATCATCATTATCCCGGGCATATGAACCCAGGGCGACAATTTCCTTATAACCTTTCGCCTGAACAATACCGATGATCGACATGTTTTTGCGGTAGTCCACGCTGGCCCACTGCTGCTGAACCACCTCGTGAGAAAAAATTTTCATTTTGTAAAAAAACCGGTAATAAACCGTTTTTTCTTCGAGCGAATAAAAGAAATTACGGTATTCCAGCTCATCAGACGGAAACAAAGGACGAAATTCGACCACGGTTCCATCTTTGAGTTCGAAAGTGCTTTTATATCCTTCGATAAAGATCAGATCATCCTGAGACGGCGGAAGCTGATCAGCAAAGATATACCTCCGTTTTTTGGCAAACTCGATCAGGTCTTCACGGAATTTCGGATGCGCCACCTGAGCCAGTTCCATAACCCGCTGATAGATCCCTTTGCCCTGAAGTTCTGCAATTCCGTATTCGGTCACGACAAAATTGATATCACCACGGGTAGTGGCCACACCGGCCCCTTCGCTTAAATGAGATACGATACGTGACACTTCACCGTTTTGCGCCGTGGAAGGAAGGGCGATTATGGAAAATCCGCCTTTTGACATGGCACTGCCGCGGATAAAATCAACCTGATCACCAATACCGCTGTAAAACAGATATCCCATGGAATCGGAACAGACCTGACCGGTCAGATCCACTTCGAGGGCCGAACTGATGGAGATCAGATTATCATTTCGTGCAATCACCGTTGGATCATTTACAAACTCGGATGACCGAAAATAAAACATCGGATTATGATCCAGATACCGGTACAGTTTCTGGGAGCCCATAGCCAGTGAGGCAACCGCTCTGCCGGGAAGCAATGATTTTTTTTTGTTGGTGATCACCTTTTTTTCAAACAGGGGAAGAAATGAATCCGTAATCAGCTGGGTGTGAATCCCGAGATCCTTTTTTTTATCCAGATATTGCAAAATAGCATTGGGAAGATGGCCAAAGCCGATCTGAAGCGTAGCGCCGTCAAAAACCAGCTGGGACACATAGTGACCGATTCTTCGGGCCACTTCGTTTTCCTTGATAGTCGGCAGCACCTCAACAAGCGCTTCCTGATGAAATACAAAATAATCGATATCGTCTACATGGACATATCCTTCTCCGGATGTTCTCGGCACTCTGGGATTGACCTGCGCAATGACCATTTCGGCATTTTCCATACCGGATTGCGTAATATCCACGGAAACCCCCAGACTGCAGTATCCGAAACGGTCCGGAGGGCTGACCTGTATCAACGCCACATCCAGCCCGATGTTCTTTGTGGAAAACAGTCTGGGGATTTGAGACAGGTATACAGGTACATAATCGATCTTTCCCTCAAAAGCCGCTTTCCGCATGGAGTTGCTGATGAAAAACAGTTTTATGTTAAAACGCCTGAGAAAAGACGGATCATCCACAAACTGAGCCAGCGTTGAAGACAGCATCTGAAAAATCATGATATCCTGAAGATTTTTATCCCGAACCATGGCCCTGATCAAATGCTGAGGCTCCCCGCACCCGGTTCCGATAAACACCCGGCTGCCTCTCCGGATCTTCGACACGGCCTTTTCGGCAGACACCACTTTACGAGGGCAATATTCAAGTAAATCCATACGGTTTTTTTCTCCAAACCCGTCAAGGCTGATGGCAAAAAAATAAAGACAGGAATGCTCGGTATTTTCTCTCAGTTACAAAGTGACGGCGAAACGCATCTTACAGGAGCGCCCCCCACTGACCACTGACTTCTGGCAAAACTATTTTTTGAAAAACACATATACTGACAAAATGAACAAAATCAACGCAAAAATTTTTTTAAAATACGCTATCGGAACATATTGAACCAGGTGCGCACCCACCTGTGCTCCGGCAATTCCTCCGAGTCCCAGTAACAGTCCCGCCCGGTAATCCACATTGGCCAGTTTATTGTGTGCAATCAACGCAGATACCGATAGGATCACAATTGCCAGAAAAGACGTCCCCACTGTTTTCTGTGCGGAAAATCCCATATACAGCAGCAGCGGAACCATCAAAAAACCACCGCCAAGCCCTGAAAAAGAGGCACAAAGCCCCACTCCGACCCCGCTGGCGACAAGCACCAGCATGTTTGGATTTATAGCCATCAATCGATCCTTTTTCACATATTCAAATCATATCCTTTGCTTTTAATCCGGCAAGGATGGATCCCAATAACATCTTCAGATAATTCCAGATTCAGACAACACATAATTCACTGTCAATTTACCAATATTGGCAGGGATTGTAAAGGACTGGTGTTACTATTCGGCAATTGAATAGATTATTGCTATCCTTGATGAAAAATTGTATCTTCCGCCGAACAGAGATGGTTTAAAATAAACCTGCAAGTTGTTTCATGTCCTGTCAACATTAACGATCTCCCGGGAGATAGCCGTGAAAAAAAACCGGCTGAAACAAAAAACAGCAATGACAAGGGCGCTGTGGCTGATGTTCTTCAGGCTTGCCGTCGTGTCATTTATCCTCGGCATTTCGGCCTTTACTCAGTTCAAAATGCCCGGGACCCTCGCAGCATCATCCCTCCGTTTGATTTATATCTTAATATCTGTAACATATCTTTTCTCAATTTTGAACCTCTCCCTGTTGAAGACAATCAAAACCGTTTCCATAAATGTGTATTTTCAGAGTACGTTTGACATTCTGCTGGTTACAGCGCTTATCTATGTCACGGGAGGTATAGAAAGTGTTTATTCCACACTGTACCCTCTGATTATTATATATTCCGTGCTGTTTCTGGGAAAAAATGGCGGCATGTTTGTTGCTTCCGCCAGCGGAATACTGTACGGATTATTGGTAGATTTTGAATTTTATGGTGTTATCCACCCGATATACAGTGAAACATACGCGTACAGCACCGAGCCTGGATATGTTTTTTTAAAAATATGCATCCACATTGTCTCCTTTTATGCAGTGGCCCTGCTGGCGAGTTTTGTGGTGGATATGGAAAAAAAAACAAAGACGCTCCTTTTGGAAAAGGAAACCGCCTTTGATCAGCTGGATATACTTCATAAGAGCATCATAGAATCCGTCGGTTCCGGTATCATGACAGTGGATCTGGAGGGCAAAATCAAGTCGTTTAACAGAGCGGCTGAGAAAATTACCGGCATGCTGCCCCGCGATGTCGCAAACAGAGCCGTTAACGATATCTTTCCTGATCTTTCCGAAACGATGCGAACAGAAAAAGATAAAAATCCATCGATGAGACGTTTCGAGATCGCATTATCATCTACAAGTGGACAATCCATACTGGGATTTTCAATATACCCCCTCATTGATCCGAAAGGATACAGTATAGGGAAAATCCTCATATTTCAGGATCTGACCGCTTTTAAAAAAATGGAATCTGAAATTGAAAAAAGCAGGAAACTTGCCTTTATGGGGGAAATATCAGCGGTTCTGGCGCATGAACTCAGAAGCCCGCTGGTATCGATCAGCGGCTCCATTAGACTGTTGATGGAAGACCTCAAGCTTGAAGGGTCGAACAAAAAGCTCATGCAAATCATTCTCAGGGGAAAAGATCAGCTGGAAAACCTCGTCAGAGATTTTCTCCTGCTTGCCAGACCGGATACCCACAATCGGGGCAAAACAGATATCAAGAGCATTATAGACGAAGTCATTGAATCTGCCCGTTTTACCCCCGGCTGGAACGGAACCGTTGAAATCATGAAAAACCTGTGCGATCAGAATGAGATATACGGAAACAGAACTGAGTTACGGCAGGTTTTGTGGAATCTCGTGTTGAATTCACTTCAGGCAATGCCGGATGAAGGGATTCTGGAGATCGAAACGAAACACAATGAGGATGATGACAACCATGAATTTCTCGAAATATCAGTCAAAGACACCGGCTGCGGCATAGAAGAAAAGCATTTGAACAATGTTCGGGACCCTTTCTATACAACAAAGGAAACCGGCACAGGACTGGGACTTGCGATAGCCAGTAGAATAATTGAAAGCCACAACGGCAAGTTCAGTATTGAAAGTGAACCCCACAAGGGGACAAAATGCTCGATGCTCCTGCCAGTTGCACCCCTTGTCAGAAAGGATGATTAGGATGGCCTTAATTCTTGTTGTCGACGATGATCAGGGAATGAGGGACTACCTTGAGATCATGCTCTCCAGAGAGGGGTATGATGTACGGACCGCTCCGGGCGGAAAACAGGCCCTGGCCGTCTGCCAGAAACGCAAGGTCGATCTGGTGATTACCGACCTGAAGATGTCCGGCATGAATGGCGTCGAATTGCTCAAATCCCTGAAAGATATATCACCGGAGACCATGACCATCCTGATCACAGGCTATGCCTCTGGTGAAACCGCCCTGGCGGCGATGGAGGAAGGCGCATATGATTACCTTGAAAAAAATTTCGAGCCGGACGATCTGAAAATCCTTGTCGAAAACGCCCTCCGCAACAAAGGCGCCAGTGAAGAAGACGCCCGATTTATACGAGATGTGAAACGTTCCGACTCCTTCTCAAAGATGATGGGACGGAGTAAAGGAATGCTGAAGGTATACACCCTGATCAAAAAAATGGCGGATACGCTTGCCAATGTGCTTATCCTCGGCGAAAGCGGGACGGGAAAAGAACTGGTTGCCAGGGCCATACATGAAAACAGCGCCCGGAAAAACGGACCCTTTATCGTTATCAATTGCGGGGGCATCCCGGAAAATCTCCTCGAAAGCGAGCTATTCGGTTACATGAGAGGCTCATTCAGCGGCGCGTATGCGGACAAGGCAGGGCTTTTTGAGATGGCGGACAAGGGAACCATTTTTCTCGACGAAATTGGCGAACTTTCCCCTTTCCTCCAGGTCAAGCTGCTGAGGGTGGTTCAGGAAAAGACCTTCATGCGGTTGGGAGGGTCCATGGATATCCATGTGGATGTCAGAATCATTTCCGCTACCAACCGAAATCTGGCAGAACGGGTAAAAACCGGCGCCTTTCGGGAAGACCTGTTTTACCGCCTGAATGTCATACCGGTTAAGGCCCCTCCCCTGCGCGAACGCAAAGAAGACATCCCCCTCCTTGCAGACTTTTTCATCGAAAGATACGCCTGTCAATATGGACGGGAAATAAAAAAAATTTCCCCGTACGCCCTGGCACTGCTCGTGGAGTATCCCTTTCCGGGAAACGTAAGAGAGCTTGAAAATATCATCGAGCGAAGCGTCGCCCTCGAGACGGGCAACATCATTCTGCCGGAAAATCTTGGGATATCTGCATCAGCTGACCCGGCACTGAACTTCGGAGATGATCCCGAAATACCCGACGCGGGAGTGGACCTGAATGAATCGGTTGCAAAATTCGAAAGAAGCCTTCTGGAAAAAGCGCTTGAAAAAGCGGGAGGATCAAAGACAAAGGCCGCAAAACTCCTTAACATCAGCCTGGATTCCCTGCGTTACCGGTTCGACAAGCTGGGAATGACGGAAAAGGAGTGAAATTCACGCACAGCTGGTGAAATTAACCGCTTTTCCTTGCCGGGCGGACACGAATTTTTTACTGAAGAAATATATTTTTTTATCATTATTTCGTCTTATCAATGTGTTACAAAATACCACAAATAAGTCATGCCGTCAAAAATCATATTGGCATATTCATTGCTTATCTCTTTTAATAAAAAGTCGTTTAATCAAAAACAATTATTGCAGACTTTAACATTAACAAGTCAACAAAGGAGAAACAAATTATGATGATGGTATTAAGAAAAGAAGAAGGGCAGAAAGGTTTTACCCTGATCGAATTGATGATCGTTATCGCGATTATCGGTATTCTGGCAGCCATCGCGATCCCGCAGTTTTCAGCTTACAAACAAAGGGGATATGCGGCAACAGTCAAGTCCGATCTGAAGAACGCTTACACGGCAGCACAGAGCTACTATGCGGAAGTGCCTGCCGGCACCATAACTACTGATCTTTTAGGCTCATATGGTTTCTTAAAATCGGCCAACAACAGTGATGCTACAATTGAGGGTGCTGATGCAGGTACCTTTACCACCATCAGTATAGCTTCAGCTGCTGACGCTGCAATTTCGGGGACAATTACCTCTACAGGCGTTATAGCTGGTACGTTTAATCATTAATGGCATGAGGAATTAATGGGGGTCAACCTACACTCTTGACACTTGACGACCTCACTTATTACTACTCTTGTTTTACAAAAAAGGGGGGCTAAATCGCACCCCTTTTTTAGTGATGTAATAGAGATTCTGAAAATATCAAATCAATCATCATTAGCGGAAAATATCATTAAAAGAGGAATTCTTGATGCGGATGGGTTTAAACAGGCTTGAAAGGCAGAAAGGGTTTACCCTGATTGAATTGATGATCGTCATCGCCATTATCGGGATTCTGGCAGCCATTGCAATTCCTCAATTAAAGGAATATAGAAAACATAGCGGCCCGCCCTTGCGGGCTTGAAGAGCGCTTCTCAAGGCACGAAGTGCCGGTCATTATAGGCAATCCTTCCGCCGATAATAGTCATCACCGCTTTCCCCTTCATTTCCCATCCGTCAAACGGACAATTCCGGCTCTTAGACTGAAACGAAGCGGCATCCACCGTGTGACGCAGCTCCGGGTCAATAATGGTGATATCTGCCGGCCCGTCCACATAAATGCCGCTGTTGACACCTATGATGCTGGCCGGATTTTTGGACATTTTTCTGACGAGGTCCGAAAAGCTGAGTATGCCGCTTTCGACCAGCTTCAGGCTCAGCGGCAGCGATGTCTCAAGACCGATAATTCCATTTGGGGCCTTTTTCATATCCGTATCTTTTTCCGTGACCGAATGCGGGGCATGATCTGTGGCAATCACATCGATGGTGCCGTCGGCAAGACCTTCCAATATGGCCAGACGGTCCTTTTCAGAGCGAAGCGGCGGGCTCATCTTTGCGTGGGTCCAATACCGCTCAACCGCTTTTTCGGTAAGGGTAAAATAATGCGGAGCGGTTTCAGCGGTCACCGGTACACCCCGTTTTTTTGCCTCCCGTATGGCTCTTACCGATTCCCGGGTACTGACATGGGCTATGTGAAGCGGCGCACCGGTTAATTCACACAATGCAATATCCCGCATCACCATGATACTTTCGACTGCATTGGGAATGCCGGCAAGCCCTGTCCGCCTGGACACCTCTCCTTCATTGATCACGCCATCCGCCGCCAGCCCCGGGTCCTCGCAGTGGGATATCACCACCATTCCGGACTGGCTGGCGCGTTCCAGCGCCTTTCTCATCAACCCGCTGTCAATAACCGATTTTCCGTCATCTGAAACCGCTACAGCACCTGCCCCTTTCAGGTCGGCATAGTCGCACAGCTGCCTGCCGTCCTGACCGATACTGATGGCGGCGATGGGATAGACTCTGACGCCGCACGCCGTGTCTGCCGTCTGTATCATGTATTCGGTCAACCGGCGGCAATCGTTTACCGGATTTGTGTTCGGCATGGGGCATACCGCCGTAAAGCCCCCACAGGCAGCCGCTCTGCAGCCGGTTTCAATCGTTTCTTTATGCTCATAGCCCGGCTCCCGGAAATGGACATGCATGTCTATCAGTCCGGGGGTTATGATTTTACCGGCGGCATCAACGATCATATCGACTGCCCGGCCTGAAGATTCAGGGGATTCCGGCTCGGAATCATGCGCTACCACAGCCGAAATGATACCATCCTTTATAAAAATATCGCACACGCCATCTATATTGCCGGGATCAATGACCCGACCGCATTTTATCAACATCATCATGTTTTTTTCTCCTGACGTCAAAAGACCGCCCTTCGGGCTGACGGAGCGCTTCGCTCAAGGGTCGCTTCGCTGAAGGAGCGCCCTTCGGGCTTGAGGAGCGGCACTTCGTTCCTCAAGCGAAGCGTCCCTCAAGCGAAGCGATCATTTTAACAGTTTTCCCAGCCGGTTCCACCGGACGCCGAAATTATCCTTGTCCCAGGACCAGTAAATGAGAAAGGCTTTGCCTCTTAACGCCTTCAGATCGACAAAGCCCCAGAATCTGCTGTCATAACTGTGATCCCGGTTGTCTCCCATCACAAATATGGAATGTTCCGGGACGGTAACCGGTCCGAAGTTATCCCTTGGCTGAAACTGTTTCGGGAAAATATGCGGATCGGTATACATGGCCTGTTTCAGATCAAGCGGGCTTCCATCCACATAGACCTGTTTATCGCGTACTTCAACCACATTGCCTTCCACGGCGACCACCCGTTTAACAAAATCCTTTTCCGGTTCCAGAGGAAATCTGAACACAACAATATCCCCCTGCTCGGGTTTGGTAACCGGGATAAGGGTGATATCGGTAAAGGGTATTTTTACCCCGTAGATAAACTTGTTCACCAGAATATGATCACCGATGAGAAGCGTCTGTTTCATGGAGCCGGATGGAATTTTAAAGGCCTGGACCACAAATGCCCGGATAAACAACGCCAGCACCACGGCAATGAGAATGGCTTCAATATTCTCACGGAGCATTCCTTTTTTTTTGACTCCGCTGCCGGATTCATTTTTTGTTTTTGATTTCAATTAATTTCCTTTGTTAAAACGATCAGCATCAAGCCTCAAAATTGGGCATTGAGTAATGCCCGAAGGGTTAAAAAACACCATAAAATAATCGGATTACGATATTTGCCAGAATGCCGGCTGCGACATCATCCAGCACGATCCCGGTTCCTCCGGAAAGGTTTCGGTCGAGATATCCGACCGGCCAGGGTTTTAATATATCAAACAGCCTGAATAATACGAAACCGGCAACCACCGTAAGCGCATTAAAGGGCAAGCCCAACAGAGTGATGGCCATACCGGCTATTTCATCAATTACGATGCATCCGGGGTCTTTTTGATTCAGTAAAAATTCAGCGCGTTCAGAGATCCATATGGAAACGATGGTAAGAAGGACAGCTATACCCACTGCAGCAGGGATGCCCATACACGACATAACATAACAAATCAGCACTCCCGGAAGGGTTCCAAAGGTTCCCGGCGCAAAAGGGATTTTGCCGATATAACCTCCGGTAGCAAAAAAAACTACCCATTTATCTTTATAATTCATCTTAATTTTCTATAATGTGTCATATATCTTTGTCAAGGAGTAGAAAAGCCATCCTGACTCTTTTTTATGAGGCAGGGTGCCGATTTTTCTATCTTTTGCTCCGAACTATGGCAATCAAGCCTTTGAGCTTTATGCTTCTTTTCCACTGTGAATTCTGATAATTTCCATCACAAGTTCCGCTGACCGGACCATATCATCGAGTTTAACAGATTCACGAACGGTATGGACATCAGTCATGCCGGTTCCCAGCACACCCATTACAATGCCCTTTTGTGTAAAAATATTGGCATCGGTGCCTCCGCCGGTGGTTTTTGTCCGGATTGATCTTTGCAGATTTTGACCTGCTTTACGGGCCAGTTCAACCACCGGATGATCATCGGGAATATGTTGTACAGGAAACTCCGATTCAATTTCAAACTCAACCGCAGGCAGCGCCATGCCCGGAAATCGTTTTTTTTCCTCTTCAACCACTTTTGTCACCGTTGAAACGATCTCTTGAGTAATGGCATCCAATTTTTCCTGATTGTGGCTTCGAGCCTCACCCTCAACAGTCACCAGATTCGGGACGATATTAGAAGCGATGCCACCATGAACCACGCCGATATTGCAGGTCGTCTCGCTATCAATCCGACCCAGCCTGGGTATGGCCGCTATGGCCCGACTGGCGACGACAATGGCGTTGATTCCGTTCTCCGGTGATGAGCCTGCATGGGCATCCTTGCCATGGATTTTAAAATCAATTCGATTTGCGGCCGGCGCTCGGGTCACAACCGCCTCAGTGTCAGCCGCATCCAGTGAATATCCGAACGTCGAATTCAGAAGATGGGTATCCAGATGTTTGGCACCTGAAAGGCCGATTTCTTCGCATACCGTAAAAACCAGTTCAATCGGCCCATGTGGCAGGTCGCGCTCACGGATCGTTCTCATAACCTCGATTAATATGGCAATGGCGCTTTTATCATCCCCACCGAGGATGGTTGTCCCGTCACTGGTAAATACCCCGTCGTTGAATAAAACCTTTACGCCTCTTCCGGGATCTACCGTATCCATATGCGCATTGAACATCATCGCCGGAACCGGTCGATTGCCTTTAAATTTTACGATAAGATTGCCGGTATTGCTGCCGGTCTCAGCCATCGAATCATCCACCAGGGTTTCAGCCCCCATGGCGTCAAACAGGTTCTGAATTTTAATCCGAATATCTTTTTCCTGAGTTGAAACGCTGTCAATCTCAGCCAGGCTTTTAAATGTGTCCGCCAGACGATCGCTGTTTATCATTTCTCATCTCCGGGTTATCTGTTATCTGTTATCTGTTATCTGTTATCTGTTATCTGTTATCTGTTATCTGATCTCTGATCTCTGATCTCTGATCTCTGATCTCTGTTATCTGACTTCTGACTTCTGACTTCTGTACTCAGTCCTCTTCCGTCCGCCAACAATTTTATTGACAATATGCTCAAAGCATATAATATAAAAGAATTATTCGGAAGTGCGCAGCTCACTGGTGGGGCTCCCGGACTTCAAATCCGGTGTGGGGCGCTAACACCGTCCCGGGTGGGTTCGATTCCCATGCACTTCCGCCACATTTTACAAAATTCAAATTTCGTTCAACTCTATCCATAGTTAATGATCCTGTAACAAGTCATATTCAACTCTTATTTATCACTCCGATAAAAATAAAACCATAGTCTTTTCAACAGATTCTGGATTCCCGCGGGAATGACGGATGGGGGTTTAGCCTGCTATCGCTTGAGAAGCACTTCGTTTGAGGCAAAAAACATTATCCGCGGATTACACAGATTTTCTCAGATTTAACAAAAGATAGATTGCGGTGTTTTAATAATCTGTGGAAAAAATATCTACTTTCCGAGGTACCCCTCATCCACGGGCAACCCTTTTTTCTTTGCCGAAGCCACCGCCAGTTCGTCGCATTTTTCATTCAGAGGATTTCCGGCATGGCCTTTTACCCAGACGAAGGTGACGTCCAGCCCTGAAACAAGATCCAGCAGCTTTTCCCAGAGATCCGGATTGATGGCGGGTTTTTTGTCGGATTTAATCCAGTTGTTTTTCTTCCAATTTTTTGCCCACCCCTTGTTGATGCCGTTGACCACATAGCTTGAATCACTGTAAAGCACCACCGGAAGATCCCGCCGCTCGAGTTCCTGAAGCGCCACGATACAAGCGGTCAGCTCCATCCGGTTGTTGGTGGTTAACCGGAACCCGCCGGTCAACTCCTTTCGCCGGTCACCGTACAGTTGAACGACGCCGTAGCCTCCCGGCCCGGGATTATTGATGCTCCCGCCATCGGTATACAGGGTAATCCGGCCGTCTTCGGGCGTTGTATCCGGCGGCGTTCCGCTCATGATTTTTTTGCCGGCCGCCCGACGGTAAACCGGATTTTTCATCCAGTCCTGCGCTTCACCGAGTGTAAAAAAGCCCTTATAAACGGCTCCGTTAAATCCTTCGATCTGGGATTTGGCCTCGGGCCAGTTATCGTAAATCCCGGGGATACGCCCTTTGGCAACCCCGTAAAATTTTTTTTTTGGCACTTTGCGTTATTCCTTTCTTTTATTGAACCGATACTATTCAATAATCAGTGTAATTGCAACTTGAAGGATGAAAAAAATAAGGACTGTTTCGACAGGATTGGTTGGCCAGCGAAACGGTCCTTATGCAGTTACACATGCAGATTTTTTAAATATAAGGGGAGATTTATAAGAAAAAAATTTCTCCCAGATTCTTTAATTCTACATACCTTGAGATTGTCCGGTATTAATATCAACCGTTCCGGAGCCGGTGCCGGAGAACGACCCGGAATCCGTACCGAGATAGATTTCGGCGGCATTTCCGCTGAAGGAAACAGCGGGTGTTAATGTCTCACATTTTAATCCAGTAAACTCCTGTATCAAAACATGCATTTTTTTACAATATTAATACGGCTCACGACTCACGGCCGGCCCTCTGAAAAATTCATATGCGAACAGATACAGGCCGGCAAGCACAAACGACAGCTCTCTCAGGATATACCAGCTGTAATTGACCGATTCTGATTGCGGGTTTGTCGAAAAACAACCGCAGCTGATATCCAGGCCCCTGGCCATATTAAAGACCAGAGAAGCAAAAAACGAGATTAACACCATATTGCTGATCAAAACAGCGCCCGGCAGCCATATGCCGCTGATCAGTAAAATTGCCAGAATCAGCTCCAGCCAGGGCAATCCGATGGCCGTTAAATTGATCAGCATATCCGGAAGAATCCGGTAATTGTAGACAATTTCTGCAAACACCTGCGGATGAAGCATTTTATCATATGAGGCAGCCAGAAAAATACATCCTAAAAACAGGCGAAACGCCACGGATATGATCTTTGAAATCGTCCATTGGGATTGAATGGCTCGTGGCATGGTTTCCTCCGTATCAGGTTGGTGTCAATCGGTTGCTGTTACACGACATTTCACATAGAATATCCCCGCTTCCGCATGCGTCAGTTTCAAACTGAAACACCGGATGATCGATTCCAAACCGATTCAGCAGCATGGCCCGAATCTTTCCGGAAAGAAGCTGAGTGTTACTGACCTGCTGATCCTCCACCACCACATGGCAGGAAAAGGCAATACTGGCTGAACTGATAGCCCACAGATGCATATAGTGCACATTCCTTACCTCGGAAAACTGCAACAGGGCCTCTTTGACTTCCTCAAGCTCAAGTCCTCTGGGAACCGCATTCATTAAAATATGAACGACCTCGGCCAGGATGGTCCAGCAGTTTTTCAAAATATAGACCACAATGGCAAATGACAGCACCGGGTCGAGCCAGTACCAGGGCTTGAAAATCAGAACCATTCCATTGATCATCACCACCACGGATGTAAAAAAGTCACCCATCATGTGAAGAAACGCACCCCGGATATTCAGGCTGTGATGCGAATCCCGGTAAAGCAGCCAGGCAGAGAGACCGTTTCCCAGAACGCCGATTCCGGCCACCCATACGACCAGCTCTCCGGATATCGGCTGTGGGTGAAGGAGCCGGTTGGCTGCCTCATAAACGATAAAAATCATAGCCCCGGCCAGAAGCAAGGCGTTGATCATGGCCGCAATAATCTCTACCCGGCGGTACCCGAAGGTTTGCGTTACCGTTGCCCTGCGCTTTCCGATTTTAAAGGCAATATAGGCGATGAGTATGGCTGTAAAATCGCTCAGGTTATGAACCGCATCAGAAATAAGGGCCATACTTCCGGCATAAATGCCGCCGACAATCTGTGCGGCCGGTATGAGCAGGTTAAGCCCGAGCGTTATCAGAAGACTGGTTCCGGTCGTTTTTTCCACATCCATATGATGATGGTGATGATACGCACCTGAATTCTGTTCGTGTTGCTGACCGCTATCCTGACAGTGACAATCATCAGAATGATTACTGTGGTTCATTACAAAATCCTTTTTTTCCGCAAATACCCATTCTCATGCAGTGGCGATAGCCCGGGAGCATCGCCACAGAAAAACTTTATTGATTCATGGTGTTACTCGACCGGAAGGCTGTTTTGCTGCCAGAGGCTCCACCCGTTTATCAACACCCGTACATCCGTAAAGCCTGCCTCTGTCAGAAACAGTGCCAGATCTTTGCCGAGACTGCAGGTATCACCATCACAATAAGTGATAATAGTCGGATTGTCGAACAGCACTTCCATCACATCCGCAAGCCCCTGTTCAGCATCCTGCCAGGGAAGACTCAGTGCCCCGCGGATATGGCCCCTATCGTAGTCCGCACGGGACCGCGCATCAACACATACCGCAGAGCCGCTGTTGAAGAGCACTTCAGCCTCTTCAACGGATATGCTCAGCCCCGGGTGAGCATTCGACAGCTGCTGCTCCGGGGACCAGGTGCCAAATAGCGCAAGTCCGTCACTTCTGAAAAAATTCACGATAAGACCAACGACACATGACAATATTATGATGCCCACGCTCTGCAGTAAGGTATGACTCAGTCTGTGTCTGATATTTACTTTCATGCTTGTTTATCCTGTTCGCCCGGGGCCAGAGGCCAGAGACCAGAGGCCAGAGGTCAGCTAATCGGTTTTGGATACGCCCCTGCCTGTGTCCATTTTATTTATGGGGGGACAACTGTCTGATAACCGGAGCCGGTTTTATTCACTATGCAGCCAGAAAGGGTTTCAGAACAAAATACATTCCCAATACAAAAACAAATACGCCGGCACCCCTTCGGCACCACTGTCCGGCGCCCTGCCATGCGCTGTTTTCCAGAATATTTCGGATGGCTGCCATAAAACTGCCGGCAAGCACGATGGGCAGGCAGTGCCCCATGGCAAAGAGCAGAATCATCATCAGCCCGGTTGACATGCTTTCCTGAATGGTAATCAGCGCAAGAATGGGGGCAATAAAGCCAAAGGTACAGGAACCGGACAGGATTCCATAAGCCAGTCCCAGCACAAAGGCCCCGGATCTGCCTTTAATATTAAGTCTGGCCGGCAGTCCACCCCACATCGAACATCTGGCTGCCCCCAGCATCCCAAAGGAAACCCAGATCAGAACCAGCCCCACAGGAATCTGCCAATACGTGCCAACATCTCCCAGCATTCGCCCCAGCAGGGCACATACCAGGCCGATGACTGCAATCGTGATAAACAGACCCAGCGTGAATACCACGGAATAAACCCCGGCCTGGGCCGGTTTCAGCAGCTGCTTCTGGCCGCCGACATAGGCGATGATCAGTGGAATGGACGCCATATGACAGGGGCTGAACAGAACACTGATCAGCCCCCACAAAAAACAGCCCAGCGCGGCAACGGCACTGCCGGCAGACATCCATTCGTTGACGGTAAGAAACACGGTATCAAGCATGGTCTCGAAACCCTCGGATTAACGACATTTAAAAGGACAACGGCGTCCGGATTCATTCCCGCACAGGATACTATCGGACACCCATTTTTTCAAACTGATTCACGATGTCCTTTTCACTGAAAAAGCCAAGATGACGGAACACTTCCTCCCCCTTTGCATCATAAAAGACCTGAGTGGGAATGGCCCGGATTTCGAACCGTTTGATCTGTTCCTCATACATGCGGACATCAATAAATATGACAGCGGCTTTTCCCTGGAAGTCTTTTTTTACTTTTTCAAGCACCGGCTCCATCATCTTACAGGGAATACAGGTTTTGGCACCCAGATCCACCATAGTAACCATGCCCTTGACCGGAACGTCCTTAAAGCTCTCCGCCGATGCCGGAGCCGCTGCTGCCATCACGCCCATTACGGCACCCGCCACCAGAATTTTCCACAACGAGTTCAACTTATGCATACTCACCTCAATGGTGAAACGATCCGGAATTGAGCCGGACCGTTTCGTTATTATAACGGCTGTCATGCGATTGGAAAAGTTTTATCAATTGACGGCCTTGAAAAAAACCACTCCACCGCATTCAGCGTCTTTGCTCATATGATCATATTGAACAGATACCCGACCAGCAGAATCCCGCCGCCAACCACACCGACAAACACCTGAATCATTCGCGGTTTGAGTACCTTCCGTAAAATGATCATCTCAGGCAGCGACAGTGCAATAACCGACATCATGAAGGCAAGAACCGTCCCAAGCGCGGCGCCCTTACCCAGGAGCGCCTCCACAACGGGAATAATACCGGCAGCGTTGGAATACATCGGCACCCCGACGATTGTCGCAAGCGGAACCGACCACCAGTCTCCCTTGCCCATGATAGAGGCCATCAATCCCTCGGGAACAAATCCATGGATGCCTGCCCCGACGGCAATTCCGATAATCACATATTTCCAGACACGGCCAATAATGTCTTTGACCGCATCCCAGCCGTAGACAAACCGGTCATGCCATGTCAGTGTCTCATCCTGTCCGGAAGCAGCGCCGGCCCGGATCTGCATCACCCAGTCCTCGATATGCTTTTCCATATGAAGGCGGCCGATGACCCATCCGGAGATAATCGCTATGAGCAGTCCGGTTACCAGATACAGGGCAGCCACTTTCCATCCGAGCAGCCCGTACAGCAGAGCCAGAGCGATTTCATTGACCATGGGCGCTGAAATCAGAAACGAGAAGGTAACGCCCAGCGGCACCCCGGCGGTCACAAAACCGATAAACAGGGGAACGGCCGAACACGAGCAAAACGGCGTCACAATCCCCAGCAACGCGGCAAGAACATTTCCGAACAGCTCACTTTTTCCGGATAGCATATCCCGTGTACGCTCCGGTGTGAAAAAACTCCGGATAATACCGACACCGTAAACAACTATCAGCAGGAGCATCATCACCTTGGGCGTATCATACAGAAAAAACTCAACCGATGAGCCCAGGGACGTTCCCGCGGGTATCCGAAACAGGGAGTACGTTAACAGCGCAGCCAGCCAGCGGAGTTTGCCGTAAACGAGCCACCACAGGACTACCCCCGCAACAGCCGCCAGCACATACATCCAGGCGGGCCGCCTGAGCTGTTTTTCATGAACACGATTTTCTTCCGCACATGCCGTACCGGTCAGATCGTCTAATGGTTCCATATTCCATCTCCAAAGCCTGATACACCAGGGCAGGTTATTTTGTAAGCCATTTTTTTATTTCTTCTTTTTTAGGCACCTTGCCAGAGCATTTCACTTCACCGTCAACGACCACCGCCGGCGTGGCAAATACGCCGTAACCGGCGATTTCCATCAAATCCGTAACCTTCTGTACATCGGCAGCAATTCCGGTTTCACTGATAACTTCCTTCACAAGCGCTTCAGCCTTTTTGCATTTTGCACAACCCGGTCCCAATACTTTAATTTCCATCTTTTTTATCCTTTCCCTTCCACTGTTTTTCCTTTATCACAATAAGCGCGTCGACCGTATCAGTCAGCAGCGTTACATTTACATATTTCTATATATAAATATAGAATTGACAAAAAAAATTATCGTCCGCAAATCTCTTCCCGATGAATGAAAGGCAGTTTATCAACTGCCTCGGAAAGGTCCTGATCATCTTCAAGCCAGTGCTTCAGATTTCCCAGCAGACTGGCAGCGTAGGGGCTCGACCGGCCATCCGACAGATAATAATTGACCCACAGCCCGTCTTTTTCCGAACGTACCAGGCCGGCATCCTCAAGGATCTTCAGATGCTTGGATACTGTAGGCTGTGCAAGGTCCAGTGCCTTCCGGATTTCGCATACGCACAGCATTTTATGCTGCAGGAGCTTGAGTATTTTTACCCTGCCGGGGTCTGACAGTGCTTTCATCACCCTGATAAACGTTTTCATTGCACCCTCCATATTCTATATTTGGAATATATAGGCGATCCCATCCGTTGTCAAGGACTTTATCACCCCATTATTTAGATAAACTTACAAAAAGTCCCCGACCTTTTTCCCTTCCAGCCCCTTACATCCCTTCCAGCGTTTCCATCAACGCTTCCATAACCTCTGTTGCTCTTCCCTTGAGGAACACGTCCGAAATTGCATGGGTGTAAGCGGATGCCTCGGTATTGATTTCGATTATCCTGGCGCCGTTTTCCTTTGCCATGTATGGAATGTAGCAGGCCGGGGTAACTTTCCCGCTGGTTCCAATCAATAAAAACACATCGGATTTTTCGGCTTCAAGTGCTGACATCGAACTTGCCGGCTCGGGAATCCCTTCTCCAAAAAAGACGAAGTCCGGTTTTAATATTCCGCCGCAGGATATGCAGCACGGAGGCAGTTTGATCAGATCCACCTCCGACACATGATATTTTTTTCCGCATTCCATACAGACCAGAAACCGGGCCGTCCCATGATATTCATACACGGTGGAATTGCCGGCTTCCTGATGGAGGTTGTCGATATTCTGGGTAATGACCACATCCAGAAGAGACATGGCCTCCAGCTCATGCAATGCATAATGGGCCGCGTTGGGTTTTGCCTGCCCGAAAAAATCATAAAAAATTTCTTTGATCCGGCCCCAGCACTCATCCGGAAACGTTAAAAAATAATTGATATCGAGAAATTTGGGATCATACCTGTTCCACAAACCGCTCTTCCCGCGAAATGTGGGAATACCGCTTTCAACGGAGATCCCTGCCCCGGTAAACGCCGTAACCCGTTTTGCCGACCTGAGAATATCTGCCGCTCGTTGATACATAATGCCCCCTAGGTTTGTTCGAATGCGCTGGTGAAGCACCTCACCGGAATTACCTTGTTCCATGAATTCAGAATCATTTTCAACAGCACAGGAACGCCATTCAAAATCTCATCAATTATGGTTAGCACACCTCGACGGCCAGATAAACCCCAACGTTGCAAGATCTGTTGCCAGAAGATGGTCCGGTTATGCACTTTCACTGGCATTTTTTATATTTTTCCGCTATAAATTTAACTGTACGATCTCTTCATATGAAACAGCAAACCGGACAGTTCTGAACGGCACACTGCTTTTTCTACCGCCTTAAACAAAGGTAATATTTTATATTATAATACCAGAAATTATTTACAGGAGGAACTTATGAGTTCGGTCTTAATCATTGGCGCCGGTGGCGCCGGAAATGTGGTGACTAAAAAATGCGCGCAAGCAGAAGAAGTATTTACCCGGATATGTCTTGCCAGCCGAACCCTTGAAAAATGCGAGCGTATTAGAAAACAGATTAAACGGCCTATTGAGACCGCCCAGGTCGATGCGGACGACGTTTCTCAGGTCGTGGCCCTGATCAATCAATTCAAACCGGATATCGTAATCAATATCGCCCTGCCCTATCAGGACCTTTCCATCATGGATGCCTGTCTGGAAACCGGGGTTCACTATCTGGATACCGCCAACTACGAGCCACCGGAGGAAGCCAAGTTCTGCTATCAATGGCAATGGGAATATCATGACCGATTCAGGGAAAAGGGCATTATGGCGCTGCTGGGCAGCGGGTTTGACCCCGGGGTTACCAGTGTATTCTGCGCTCATGCTCAGAAGCATCACTTTGATCAAATAAACACCATCGACATCCTCGACTGCAATGCCGGCTCCCACGGGCATCCTTTTGCGACGAATTTCAATCCGGAAATCAACATCCGCGAAATCACCCAGAGGGGAAAATATTTTGAAAAAGGCCAATGGATCGAAATTGATCCCATGTCCCTGCATCTGCCCTTTGATTACCCGCAAATCGGTTATCGGGAAAGTTACCTGCTGTATCACGAGGAGATGGAATCCCTTTGCAAAAACATTCCGGGAGTCAAACGGATCCGATTCTGGATGACATTCGGCGAACAGTACCTGACATACCTGCGGGTGCTTCAGGACGTGGGCATGACCCGGATCGACCCGGTGGATTACGAGGGACATCCGGTTATACCGCTGAAGTTTCTCAAAGAAGTGCTCCCGGTTCCGAGTTCCCTTGGCCTTAATTATACGGGCAAGACCAATATCGGTTGCCTGATCAACGGTATCAAGGACGGAAAGAAAAAGCAGTATTACGTGTATAATGTATGCGATCACGCACTGTGCTATAAAGAAGTCGGGGCCCAGGCCGTTTCCTATACCACCGGGGTACCGGCCATGATCGGCGCAAAAATGATTGTTACAAACACCTGGCAGGGCAAAGGCGTATTCAATATTGAAGAATTCGATCCGGACCCCTTTATGAAAGATCTGAATCAGTACGGACTGCCCTGGAACGAACAGGAGCTGGATCCTGAAACAAACTTTTTCACTGGTTTATCACACGCTTTTAACCGGATCGACTAAAGGCTCCGGCAGACACTGCACCGTCTTGCTTGCCTTTTTGACCGTCTGCAAGGCGTATCACAGAGCGTACATACTTGTCGTATGTGCGCTTTGATACCCATAGAAGACGAAAAAGATAAGCGAGTTTGCAAAATCCGGAAATCCGGCGCAACCCAGGCATAATTAATTTTTCCCAGGGCACGAATGGCCAAAACTCATGCAGAAAACTGAAAATATTGATCTCAAAAGAGTACCGACTCCCTGTTATCTGGTAGATGAAGTTGCACTTGAAAACAATCTGAAGATTCTGTCCCATGTTCAACAATCAGCCGGCTGCAAAATCCTGATGGCGCTGAAAGGCTTTGCCATGTGGCATTTTGCGCCGATGATCGGCAAATACCTGAGCGGAACCAGCGCCAGTTCGGTGGATGAGGCCCGGCTCTCCCATGAAAAATTTTCAGGCGAGGTGCACGTCTGCGCCCCGGGCTACAGCGATGCACATTTTGAACAAATCGTTCACTATGCCGACCATATTGTATTTAATTCCTTTTCCCAGTGGAAACGTCTGAAACCGATGGTCAAAAAAGCACCCGGGCATATCGAATGCGGTATCCGTATCAATCCGGAATATTCCGAGGTGGCAGTTCCCATCTACAACCCCTGCTACCGGCAGTCCCGGCTGGGGGTCACCCTGCCTCAGTTTCAGGAGCAGGACCTTGATGGCATATCCGGGCTCCACTTTCATTGTTTGTGCGAGCAGGATGCCGGGGTCCTGCAACGGACCCTGTCGGCAGCCGAAAAGCGGTTTGCCCCCTGGTTTTCCCGGATGAAATGGATCAATTTCGGTGGCGGCCATCACATCACCCGTCCGGATTACGATGTTCAGGCCCTCTGCGAACTGATTACCGGCTTCAAGCGCCGGTACGGGACAGAGGTTTATCTCGAACCCGGGGAGGCCATTGCGCTGAATACGGGCGTGCTGGTATCTTCTGTACTGGATATCGTTGAAAATGACATCTCCATTGCCATTCTGGACACGTCGGCAGCCACCCATATGCCCGACGTGCTGGAAATGCCCTACCGGCCTGAGATCGCAGGCGCCGATGAACCCGGCCGCCTCGCATATACCTACCGGCTCGGCGGCCCGAGCTGCCTGGCCGGAGACATTATCGGGGATTACTCGTTTTCAGAGCCGCTCACCGTGGGTTCGAAACTGATTTTCCTGGATATGGCCCACTATACCATGGTGAAAAACAACACCTTTAACGGCATCCGCCTGCCGTCCATCGGGGTGTTCAACCCGGAAACGGGCGATGTCACCATTATCCGGGAATTTGGTTATGAAGACTATAAAAACCGCCTGTCATAAACCGATTCAATCCTGATGATTTCGGGATCTCGCAAGTCCGATTACCTTGCCCGTCTTCAAGGTGTATAAAAAATATGGCTCAATCACAACTTCGGCCATAGTTTTGAAGTGTGGCCGATGAGCATCAGAAATTATCCATTGGGACAATCAGGATTGTTTCCCCTATGGACAATCAGGCTTATAAGGTATATTTATATTTTCGATTTATTTTTTTTTAAACTCAAGTCTGTTTGTCAAGCTACCTGATATTTTGAGACTTATTGCAAAGCCCCCAGGGGAAAAAAGAAGAATTCACCCAACTGATTGATTCCGTAACAACAAACAAAACGGATTTTTTCCGTGAATCCGGACATTTCACACATCTGGTTCAAAAAATATTGCCAGGGATGACCCGGGCACAACCATATAACAGTCGTATAAAACTGAACATCTGGAGCGCCGGTTGCGCCAGTGGGGAAGAGCCCTATACCCTGTCAATGATCCTTTCGGATTTTATCAGTTCAAATCCGGGTATAGACTTCTCAATCCTCGCCACTGATATATCCACCAGGGTATTGTCCGATGCCATAAATGCAACTTACCCCGAAGAGGCGGTAAAACCGATTCCGATAAAATTCAAGCGGAAATATCTGATGAAGGGTACCGGGAGCAAAGCAGGATATTACCGCATTGTTCCGGAAATCAGAAAATACATCTCCTTTCGCTGGCTGAATTTTCTGGACAATGATTTTGGCATCAACAATCCGATGGATATTATATTCTGCCGGAATGTGATCATTTATTTCGATCGAAAAACGCAGCAAGGGTTGATCAACAAATTCTACAATCAATTAAAGCCGGGCGGATATCTGTTTCTCGGACATTCTGAAACCCTGAATGGAATTGATTCTCGCTTTGATTCGGTTGCCCCGACCATTTACCAGAAAATGTAATTCACCATCGTTGCACAACCCGTAATGATGAAGGATGGAAAAACCGTTATTTCCGTTTTACAAATTTGTTAACATAGAAAAAAATGAGAAAAAATTACAAATATAGAACAGGGACAAAAAAAATCTTTGAAGAGTCACGGACAAAAATCTGCGACGCCGTAAAAGCAGCTTCCAGTGCCCATCTGAAAAACATCCGACCCATACGTAAGGTCCGGAAAGCTTGCGATGTCGACTCTGATGATACGAATTTTGCAACGATACTTCACCGGCAATCTGTACCCGACTTATGATATATATCCTCGATATTTTTGGCACATTTGTTTTCGCGATTTCCGGAGCCTTCAGGGCCGTCAAATATGAGCTGGACATCCTGGGCGTTCTGGTGCTGGCAATTGCAACCGGTGTGGGAGGCGGGCTGATCCGAGATGTCATCATCGGATCCACTCCCCCGGCCGCCTTTCAGGATGAAACCTATCTGCTCATCTGTATCCTGGGCGGTCTGATTGTGTTCATATCCGCACCGAAAATCGCGAAACAATGGGATCTGGTCATGGTCGCCGATGCCGTTGGCTTAGGGGCCTTTGCCGCAATAGGGGCCGCCAGAGGGGCTATCCACGGACTGGGTCCCATGGGAATCATGATGATGGGTGCCATTACGGCTACCGGCGGCGGAGTGATCCGGGATATGCTCGTCAGCGAAATCCCAGCGGTCATCCGTACCGATTTTTATGCCACTGCCGCCCTGGCCGGAGGGGGCTGCTTTTTTATCATGAAATCTCTCGAATTCGGGGAACCGGTTCAATTATTTTCTGCCATCGTCATCACAACAGGTCTCCGGGTTGTCGCCATGATATTCAAACTTAATCTTCCCAAAGTCCGAAGCCTGCCTGAATCGCCTTCCGTCATTGCCCGGAATCGGAAAACCAGAAGAAAAAAATAACCTTATACACCGGCTGTCTCCTGTGTTAACATACTTGGAATTATTCATACCCCATGGCATGATGTTCATAACATCCATGATGGGTTTTCAATTCAATTTAACTTGTCACATCGATAAAATCTGCTATGTTTATTCCGACCACAGTTCCGGAAATGCGCCGTCTGGGATGGGACGCGCTTGATATCATCCTGGTGACCGGCGACAGCTACATTGACAGCCCGCATGTGGGGGTGTCGGTTATCGGCAAAGTACTGCTGAAGGCAGGCTACCGGGTGGGCATCATTGCACAGCCCCAAATGGATTCGAATACCGATATCGGCAGACTCGGTGAGCCCCGTTTATTCTGGGGAATTTCCGGCGGCTGTGTCGATTCCATGGTGTCCAATTACACGGCGCTGAAAAAATGGAGAAAATCAGATGATTTCACGCCGGGCGGAGTCAATAACCGACGCCCCGACCGTGCCGTCATCGCATATTCGAACCTGATCCGGCGCTGTTTCAAGTCCACCTGCCCCATTGTCCTTGGCGGAATTGAGGCCAGCTTAAGACGCATCGCCCATTATGATTTCTGGTCAGACAGCATCCGCCGGTCCATCCTGTTCGACGCAAAAGCCGATGTGCTGGTCTATGGAATGGCCGAACGCAGCATCGTTGAGCTGGCTGAGCACCTGAAACTGAAAAAGGACATCCGTGATATCCGGGGTCTGTGTTATATCTCAAAAGAAAAACGGTCCGGGTATCTCGAATTATCTTCTTATACCGCGGTAGCCGCTGATAAAAAGGCCTTTACGGACATGTTTCATGCGTTTTACCAAAACGGTGATCCAGTAACTGCAACCGGTTTATGCCAGCAACAGGATACCCGGTACCTGATACAGAATCCGCCGCAGCCTTACCCGGCTCAACACGAGCTCGATGAAATCTACGATCTGGAGTTTGAAAGAAATCATCACCCCTTCTATCAGAAAATGGGAGATGTCAGAGCCCTTGAGACCATCCGGTTTTCCATCAGCACCCACCGGGGCTGCTACGGCGAATGCAATTTCTGCGCGATCGCCGTGCATGAAGGCCGCACGATCCGATGGCGAAGCGAAGACTCCATCGCCCGGGAAGCTCAGCGCCTGTCTCAGCACCCGGATTTTAAAGGCATCATTCAGGATGCAGGCGGCCCTACCGCAAACATGTATGGCTTTGAATGCCCCAAAAAACTGAAACATGGCAGCTGCCGGCAGAAACGCTGCCTGTTCCCGGAGATCTGTCCGCAGCTGCCGGTCGACCACCGCCCTCAGATCCGGCTGCTCAAGCGCCTCCGTCAGATAAGCGGCATCAAAAAGGTATTTGTATCCTCCGGCATCCGCTATGACCTGATTCTGGCCGATACCGCCAGCGGCGAAAAGTATCTGAAGCAGATCATCGATCACCACGTATCCGGCCAGATGAAAGTGGCCCCGGAACACAGCGAAGACCCTGTTCTGAAGGCCATGGGAAAACCCGGCACCGCGTCGCTGGTCAAATTTAAAGACCTGTTCTATCATCTGACCCGTGCCGCCGGCAAAAAGCAGTTTCTGACCTACTACCTGATTGCCGCACATCCCGGATGCCGGGAGCAGGATATGAAAAAGCTCAACGCATTCGCTGTCCACACGCTTAAAATTCATCCCGAACAGATCCAGATTTTCACCCCCACGCCGTCCACCTATTCAAGCCTGATGTATTACACGGAGCGTGACCCGTTTACCGGCGCTCCCGTGTATGTGGAAAAAAACCCCCGCCGGAAGGAACAGCAGAAACGCATCATGTTCGAAAATAAAGGGGCACGGGAACGATGACGGTCTCTGCCACTGCCCTTCTTTCCTGTTGATATGCCTGATAAGTCTTGACGCCGTATTTACAGCTGTCGTATCCTTTTAGCAGATGCATTCCAAAATCATTTCATCCGGCCACCCCGCCGGTCCGATTTATATGACACCACAGACCGTTACCCTATGCGCAAAATTTTCAAGGAGGATTCTGCCATGATTTCAAAGGATCGACGTCAAGTCTACAAAGGGGAGCGGCGCGTTGTCCCTCCCTGCAAGCCGATCGGAATTGATATGGAAACAGTGGAAGCCAAATTCAGTCATCTGGAGCATGATGTAAAACTCATATTTTTTACCCGTGAAGCCTCGATCACTCTTTGCCAGCAGGCCAGGAGCCTGTTTAAATGCGTGGCAGCGGTTACCGCTAAAATTGGTTATGAAGAGTATAATTTCGCCATAAATAAGGAAAAAGCCCTGGAATACGGAATTTTTGGAATACCGGCGCTGGTCATGATAGGGGAAAAGGACTACGGGATCCGTTATTATGGATGCCCGACCGGGTTGGAGGTCGCCAATTTTCTGGAAAATATTGTATTTGTCTCCCGGGGCAGATCAGGCCTGCCGCAGGAGATTATCGATAAAATTCAATCCCTTGACCATGACACTCACCTGAAAGTGTTTTTATCCGACGTATGTCCCTATTCACTTGTGATAGCCAAACTGGCCCTGAGACTGGCAATCGCATGTGACAGGCTCAGTGTGGATATCATTGATGCCACAGAGTTCATGGAAATCGCAGAGGAGTATAACGTCCGCGGGATACCGATGACCGTGGTGAATGAAACAAAATCTTTTTACGGCGCACTGGCTGCGGAAGAATATGTCAATAAAATTCTGGAATACAGCGCGGAAGCATTGTTGAAGGATTAAGGGAGAAAAACGGCTTTTTTCAAGGCCATCAAATTTCAAGTTGAAAAACCTGTTAATAACGATATAGTAAGCAAGCGTTCTTGAACAGGCCCTTATTCCAGGTTGTCAGTTTTGTTTCCAACCCTTCACCGGCAACCTTTCTGATACCCATTTTAAAAAGACGGATTTCCATGAAAGTTAAAAATATACTCGATTCAACTGCCATATCGTTCAGCTTTGAATTTTTCCCTCCAAAGACAGAGCCCGGATGGGGAAAACTGTTTCAAACCATTTCCAATCTGATACCGCTCAAGCCCTCCTATGTCAGCGTTACCTATGGCGCAGGGGGATCAACCCGGGAACGAACTCATAACCTGGTCATCCGCATCCATGAAGAAACGGATTTAACCGTGGTCTCACACCTGACCTGTACGGGGTCCACAAAAAGCGAAATCCGTTCCATCCTCGATACGTATTCCGAACATGGGATCAAAAACATTCTGGCCTTGAAGGGAGACCCGCCGGAAGGGGGGATTGCCGTTCCTGCCGCTGATGGATTTGGCCATGCGGCTGATCTGGTATCCTTTATCAAGGCGCATTATCCGAACATGGGAATTGGTGTGGCCGGATTTCCCGAGGGGCATCCCGCCACGCCGAACCGCCTGAAAGAAATCGAATATCTCAAGGCAAAAATTGATGCCGGCGCTGACTATATTGTCACGCAACTGTTTTTTGATAACCGGGACTTTTACGATTTCTGCGAACGATGTGAACTGGCGGGAATTCATGTTCCCATTATTGCCGGCATCATGCCGATTTTATCCCGAAGGGGAATGGCCAGAATGGCGGAGCTTGCCGCCGGCACCCGTTTTCCAGCCCCATTTTTAAAGGCGCTGTCACGGGCTCAAACCGATGATTATGTGGAAAAAGTCGGTATTCACTGGGCAACGGAACAGGTCCGTGATCTCATCGACAACAATGTACGGGGAATCCATTTTTATACGCTTAACACCGCCAGAGCCACGCTGAAGATTTATGAAGCGCTCGGGGTCAGGGACTCTGAACAACTGGCAAGCTGAACCGGACGGACCAGTCAGGCGGGTACCTGAAGGGTGGGCAACCGGAAAAGCACCCTCTGAACGTTATATCTGTTTATATGGAATGCCTATCAGATTATGTTTGACAATTACTTCCGTCATTGCTAATGATAAACAAATTTAAAACAGGTTTGAATATGAAAACAGATACAGCCATTATCAACATAATTAGCATTATCAGCATTTTCGTGGCCGGCATCATTATCGGCTGCGAAAATGGGGTATGATAATGGCGTAACATCAAACAGATAAAATTCAAAATCCGTTATCAGCCTCAAGGGCCGGTAACGGATTTTTTTTTATTCAACCACCACATTCATAAGAAAAGGAGAATTGAATCATGCCGGAAGAAATTTTACAGATCGCAATGAGGGTCCGCGAATTACGTGAAATAGCCGGTCTGTCCATTGCAAGCCTGGCCGAGGAGTTTGATATACCCGTGGAACGGTATAAAGCGTATGAGTCCGGCACAGCCGATATACCCGTCAGCTTTTTACATAAAATCTCAGGCAAATTCAATATCGATATAACGACCCTGTTAACAGGAAAAAATCCCAAGCTTCATATTTATTCTCTGGTCCGTAAAAATCAGGGCCTCAGTGTTGAACGCAGGGAACAGTACAAATACCAGAGTCTGGGGTACAATTTCATCCGTAGAAAGGCTGATCCGTTTCTGGTTACCGTTGAGCCCAAAGCCGAAGATTCCCCTATCCATTTCAATGCCCACCCCGGGCAGGAATTTCAATATATGATCCAGGGACAAATGAAAATTGTGATCGATAAGCACGAATTGATCCTGAATGAAGGCGATTCACTGTTTTTTGACGCAACTTATCGCCATGGCATGAAGGCATTGGGAAATTCACCGGCTCATTTTTTGGCCATCATTCTATAGACCCGCGCCAAAACCATAATGAGGGAACATATGATCAAACAATATTTATCAAAAACAGATTTCAAATCCTATGAAGATTTTTACCAGAATTTCAGCATAAATATTCCTGATAATTTTAACTTTGCATATGATGTGGTAGACCGGATCGCTGAACAGCACCCGGAAAAACGCGCCATTGTCTGGTGCAACGACAGGGGGGAAGAAAAACAAATTACGTTTGAGGCATTGAGAATCCATGTCAACAAAACCGCCAATGCCTTTCAATCGCTTGGCATCCGCAAAGGCGATCCGGTCATGCTCGTTCTCAAACGCCGGTATGAATTCTGGTACTGCCTGCTGGCGCTTCACAAACTCGGCGCTATCGGAATTCCCGCTACGCACCTGCTGACCGCAAAGGATATCTCCTACCGAAGCAATGCCGCGGATATCAAAATGATCGTTACGGTCAATGAAGATACCATTTGCCGGGAGATCGAGGCAGCGGAATCCAAATCCCCTGCACTGAAACTCAAAGCCGTTATCGGTAAAAACCGTAAGGGGTGGATCAATTTCAGCAGCCAGATGGAAACCGCCCCCGACGAATTTGCGCGGCCCACAGGCGATCAGGCGACCCAGAACCAGGATATATCGCTGCTTTACTTTACCTCCGGAACCACCGGCATGCCTAAAATGGTTCAACACAATTTCACCTACCCCCTGGGCCACATCGTTACGGCTGGATACTGGCAGAATGTTCAGAAAGACGGGCTGCATCTGACCGTCGCCGATACGGGCTGGGCAAAAGCCGTCTGGGGAAAAATATATG
Source organism: Desulfobacterales bacterium (assembly GCA_028704555.1). Lineage (NCBI taxonomy): Bacteria > Pseudomonadati > Thermodesulfobacteriota > Desulfobacteria > Desulfobacterales > Desulfobacterales bacterium. Next base: position 59,303 of record JAQWFD010000005.1, on the reverse strand, counting down.
GCCAGTGGCTCTGCGGGAGTGCGGTATTTGTCTATGATTTCTGTAAATTCAAGCCCGCAAAACTCCTTGAAGTCATCGACAGATACGGGGTCACCACGTTTTGTGCGCCACCGACCATATACCGTTTTTTTATCAAGGAAGATCTGTCCCGGTTTAAATTCGAAAAACTCAGTTATTGCGTCATTGCCGGAGAACCTTTAAATCCTGAGGTCTATCACCAATGGCTGAAAGCCACCGGAATCAGGATGATGGAGGGCTATGGCCAGACCGAGCTGACGGTAGCCATAGGCAATTTTCCCTGGATGACCCCGAAACCCGGGTCCATGGGCAAACCCTCACCGGGGTATGAGATTGACCTTGTCGATGACAACGGAGAATCGTGCCCCGTGGGCGAGGAGGGGCAGATTGTGGTCCATACCCGCCGGCACGGGCCCGTGGGAATGTTTGACGGCTATTACCGCGACCGGGAATTGACCCGAAAGGTCTGGCATGATGATATCTATTATACCGGCGATAACGCATGGCGAGATGAAGACGGTTATTTCTGGTTTATAGGCCGTGCCGATGATGTCATTAAAAGCTCGGGATACCGCATCGGTCCTTTTGAAGTTGAAAGCGCGCTTCTGGAACATCCCGCAGTACTTGAATGCGCCATCACGGCAGTTCCGGATCCGATACGGGGACAGATTGTCAAAGCGACCGTGGTGCTGACCAAAGCCTATCATCCGTGTGATGAACTTATCCACGAGCTCCAGGAACATGTCAAACGGGTAACGGCCCCATATAAATATCCCCGGACTATCGAATTTGTTGATGAACTTCCCAAAACCATCAGCGGTAAAATCCGTCGGGTTGAAATCAGGGGAAAAGACAGCCTGGTGTAATCGACGAGATACCCCTTCCGATGGAGCGGCGGGACTGACACGACCATTCAGCCCCGCCGCTCCGGTTCAGGCATCCCCCGGATCGTGCTGGAGAAGCCGGCAATGGGCGGAACGAAGCCCGCGACAATATGGCCGACGTTACGATCGAGTCCAAAATTATCATCCCTCAATGCCGGAGCCGGTTTTTATCATGACCGGATCCGAATCCATCCATGCCGGAAACTTGTTCCGATAATCCCGAAGCTTTTCATATGACAATGCCGCCGTGTGGATGCACTCACTGTATGAGTGCTGAAAAACAGTTTCACCGAAATAGTCCATGATGCATGAATCGCCACTGTGAGCCAGACCTTTGCCATCAACCCCCACCCGGTTTACGCCGATGACATAGCACTGATTTTCAATGGCTCTTGCCGTCAGCAGCGTGTTCCAGTGAAACGAGCGTTTTCCCGGCCAGTTTGCGACAAATACTGCAATATCATATGCGTTTTCAATGTTTCTGATCCAGCACGGAAATCTCAGGTCGTAGCAGATAAACGGACGGATTTTCCAGCCCGACAGATCAACGGTAAGGTGGCGGCTGCCGGCGCTGTAATAATCGTGTTCTCTGCCCATGCGAAACAGATGCCGTTTGTCGTATGTCAGAAATGTGCCGTCCGGCCTGGCCCAGATCAACCGGTTCAGATACGAACCGTTTTCCTTCAACATGACACTTCCGGCAATATCCGCACCGGTCCTGCGGGACATATCCAGAAGCCAGCGAACCGCCGGTCCGTTCATGTCCTCTGCCAGCTTTTCCACATTTGTACTGAACGCGGTTGAAAACATCTCCGGTAAGATAATCAGCTGCGTATCCTCCTGGATCGAATCTATTTTCCGGGTCAATATCGACAGATTGGATTCCACATCTTCCCAGATCAGCTCTGTCTGAACCAATGTAACCTTCAAATCACGCATATATTTTTCCCTGTCTACTCATCAGTTGAACTCCATGGATCAACTCAATACCCATTTCAATTGCAGACATCGTCAAATCCGTTGAGCCGAAAAATACAATCATCCATTCAGCAATCAGGGCCTCGGTAAATATCCAGTTTACCTGAAATCAGCGGTCCTGTGTCTGCAACCCCTAAACGACACGTCTGCCCTACCCGTTTGTTTCCGGACTGGAAACGCTCATCAGTGCCTATCTTATAAAAGTTAAAATCCCGGATAGACACCCGTTGACGGGGTCTGTAAAACAACCCGGTTATTTTACTCATAAAACCGCAGCCGTTACAACTGAAAATCAAGCTCACCCAAGCCCCGCGGCAATAAGATGCGGGAACACCATAGCTGAATATATGGCCGCAGTTATGATCAGGCCCGGATGAGGCTATCAGGTGTGAAATCGGGGATTCTGAAATTTACATAAAAAATGGCCCCTGCTTCTCACATACTGTGTGACGGGAGAAACAGAGGCCCTTTTCGTGGAGGATGGAACGCAAAAACAGTTTCATTCAGGATTCTAAGACCAATTCAGACGCCTTGGACGTGGCCGCTGCTTTTACCGGTTCAATCCAGGGTTTACCGACGGGCACAACAATGCCAAAATCGGCAAGAATGACATGCGCCATGACATACCATGCCAGAGCCGCGCATACGATCAGATCCCATGCCGCCACTTTGGTCATTGCCGGATAGCCGAAATGGCCCAGATCCAGCAGAATGAAGCCGGCCAGCAATGTCGCAAACGTCCATGCCAGAGCGCTGTTGGTTCTCATGGAACCGACAAACATGATAGCGGTGTAGAATGTCCACACGACAAGAAAACAGCCCACATCAGTTCCACTGGCCTTGTAAATGCCAAAATGGTTTAAAAGAAAAATAACGCCCAGGCAGATCCAGAACGCGCCGTATGAGGTAAAAGCGCTGAAACCGAATGCGTTGCCTGTCTTCTGTTCCAGAAAACCGGCGATCATCTGGGCCAGGCCACCGTAGATCAGACCGCAGGCTATAACTGGGCCTACACCACACCACCCCAGATTGTGAAACTGCAGAATCATGGTGGTTAACGCGAACCCTCCCAAACCGACTGCCGCCGGATTTACTAATTTTTGTTCAGCCATAATGTCCTCCTTTTGTAGTTTAAGTTACCTCGTGTCCGAACCAAACCTGTCAAGGCTCTCCGAATACGCCAGGTTTAAATTGCAATCCTCGGGACGCACACCGTATCGAGGATAAAATTTTTGTCTGATTTGCATTCGGGAAATGCTATCGGATTTTTGTTCCGGCATTTCTTATTCTCTCCGAAAAGAGAACTTGCACGATTTCAAACAAAACAAAAGACGGCCCTGTTTTTTCTCTGCTGTACGATGTACCAGTGGATTTTGAATCCACCTGAAATCTCACCAGAAAAGGTGGATCATTTACGGATTCTGCGTGAAATGAATTATTTTGATTTGTATAATTGAATTTCAATCGATGAAGTAAATTCATTTTATTACATCCAATGTGTTTGTCAATACATATTTCTCAGTAAAATGAACGTCCATCTATTGAAATTATTCCCGGCATAATGTAGAGGGGAAGGGAGGCTATCGCTGGCCAACCACGCTGTCGCGTCATGACATATGGCCCGGCTGTGAAGCAACACGCACATTCAGTATGGAGAAGCCCATTGAAACACCTGTTCAAAATCATAGTGATTCTGACGATTCTGATCATATCCGGCTTTCACCAGGGACGGGCCGAATCCGAAAATCCCCGGGTAAGGTTAGAAACCCGTCTCGGTCATATTCTTCTGGAACTCGATTCAAAGGCGGCCCCTGCCACTGTCAGCAATTTTCTTTTCTATGTTCGAAGCGGATTTTATGACGATACGATTTTCCACCGGGTAATCCCCCGCTTCATGATCCAGGGGGGCGGCTTTGATGCAACTTTAGCCAAAAGGGATACGGATCATCCCATTTTAAACGAGGCGGACAACGGGCTGAAAAATCTGCGCGGAACCATCGCGATGGCACGCACAACAGCTCCCCATTCGGCCACATCACAGTTTTTTATCAACACCGTGGACAATGATTACCTGAATTTCAAGGCAAAAAACCGCCGGGAATGGGGGTACTGCGTATTCGGCAGAGTCATCGATGGCATGGACACGGTCAATGCCATTGAAGGCGTCCCCACCACATCAAAGGGGGGGCTTCCGAATGTACCGTCCACGCCGGTCACTATCAACAAAGCCGTCATCATCCAGGAATAACGACTCAACAGCCCATGGACATCATAACATTAACCGACATTCACGGATATGCACCGGGCATCGACCGGATATCCGATCAACTGGCCGCTGCCGATCTGGTCGTCCTGGCCGGAGATATTACCCAATTTGGCGGAACGTCGGCGGCAAAACGCATCATCCACCACATCCGGAAGCACACGCCCCGTATACTGGCTGTTTCAGGTAACTGTGATTATCCGGAAGTCGAAGCCTGGCTGAACGAGGAGGGCCTGAGTCTTCATTGCCAATGCAAACGGGTACACGGAATTCAGTTTACCGGCATTGGCGGCTCTTTGCCCTGTCCCGGACTGACACCCAATGAAATGACCGAGAATCAATTCAAACGCTGTTCAGAGCAACTGGCCTCCGGGCTTTCAGTTACCGAACCGCATATTCTGGTCACGCATCAGCCGCCGTTTCAAACCATGAACGACACGACAACAGACGGCAATCATGTCGGCAGCCAATCCATCAGACAATTGATTGAAGATGTCAAACCGATGATGTGCATTACGGGCCATATCCATGAAGGCGCCGGCATCGATACGATTGGATCCACCCGGGTCTTTAACCCGGGACCATTTTTCGGGGGGTACTACGGCTGCATAACGATCGGACGACAAATCGAATTCATGGAGATTCGCTCGTATTCAAGCTAAGACATAATTTTTATTGAATAAGTGCCCTGCGGACGGCTTGAGGAGCGTTATCCGCTGGCGGGGCACTTCGGTTGAGACAAAATGTAAAAAAAGGGCTTGATCATAACTGCGGCCATATTTTGCTGTGCGCAGCCTCGGAGTCCCGCCCGTTGCCGGCGTACGACATGGCGCGATCCGGGGAAAAGATGTCGGGGCCATGAAGCGTTAAGAAGCGCAAATTGTTTGAGGCTTGCCGAGTTTTTGCGCTTTAGCTTCATGGGCCCGGCATCCCCCGGATCGTGCTGGAGAAGCCGGCAACGGGCGGGACGGACCCCGTGACATTGTGGCCGCAGTTATGATCAAGCCCAAAAAAACAATTCCGGCTTGCCGGGGCAAGGATACAATAGATCATGGAACTGCAGGACATTAAAAAAACGGATCGTCTTGAAAAACAAATTCAATTTATCATTGAAATTGACAAATTAAAAGCCATTCGCCGACAGACCCTTCTGATGAATCGGTCCCGGCAGGAAAATGATGCGGAACATTCATGGCATATTGCCGTCATGGCAGTTCTGCTTTCCGAATATACCGGCAAGCAGCAGCTCAACCTGCTTCGTGTTATTCAGATGCTGCTCATTCATGACCTGGTTGAAATCGATGCCGGAGATACCTTCTGCTATGATGAAATCGCCGCTCTGGACAAGGCCGAACGCGAACGCATCGCAGCGGATCGTATTTTCAACATACTGCCCGTTGACCAGGCAACCCTGTTCCGGGAACTCTGGGATGAATTTGAAAGCAGACAAACCCCTGAAGCCTGTTTTGCTTCGGCTATCGACCGGCTTCAGCCAGTTCTGCACAACTACAATACTGAAGGGGAAACCTGGAAAAAAAACGGGATAACCCGCACCCAGGTCGTATCCCGGAACCTTCCCCTGAAAGACACAGCGCCGGAACTATGGAACTATTTTACCCATATTATGGATAATGCGGTGAGCAAAGGACTCTTGAAGGACTGAGGACTGAGGCCTTCGCGCCCTTATATGTGTTTTATGCATCAGGGCCGCAGGTGGGCTGGGCGGTGGATTACTGCTGGCAAAATTTTTCTCATTGCAGGGTATGCCTTTTAAAACTCCCATATTATGCGCATCTGCTCCGGTAGGGTTCAATACACGGGTCTTCTCCTCCAGAACACGACTGGATGTTGAATTTGCCGCAAGCCTGGTTTTGATATCCGCGGCATCGGTTCTGCTATACATTCCTTTGCGCATCTCAATCTTACCCTGAAAAAAATTCAATAAGTTATGCCTTACTTTGATTTTTCATAACAGGTGTGCTTTTATACCAAAAGATAACCTTAATTATGAAGGAGGTCCTTCCTGATCATGAACATTCTGAAAAAGCTGTCCCTCCTTTGTCTCAGTACATCTTTTATCTGGGGGTGTGCGTCCGGCTCAACCATCACCCCGTCCAGATCATATGCCATCAGTTATAAGGGCAAGGCCAGACAATTTACCGAAAAATAATCAACAAAACTAAAGAGAAATCAAAGAGGGATAACATGAAAATCAGTACAGTTAAACAAATGAGAAATCTGGACAGAAACGCCATTGAGATATTCGGCATAAAAGATGAACTGCTGATGGAAAACGCGGGATTGGCATCCTGTACCGTGATGCTGACAGAATTTGGAATCAGAAATAAAACATTTATCGTTTTCTGCGGTATCGGCAACAATGGAGGAGACGGATTTGTTGTCGCCCGAAAGATCCACTCAAATGGCGGTATCGTAAAAGTATACATTCTGGGCGATCCGGCCAGATTCAAAGCGACTGCCGGGTTGAATATGGATATCGTCTCCCGGCTGCCCGTTGCCGTCAAGCAGGTTGACTCGATCGAATCCGTAAGGATGGACGTACTTCACAGCGACGCCATCGTGGACGCGATTTTCGGCACCGGTCTTGCCCGTGACGTCGGGGGCATCTATGCCGATGCCATCGACCTGATCAACGCCAGCGGTAAAACCGTTTTCAGTCTGGATATTCCTTCCGGTGTCAACGGCGATACCGGACAAATCATGGGCAACGCAGTAAAGGCCGATTATACCATCACCTTCGGTCTTCCCAAAATCGGCAACATTCTCTATCCCGGATACGACCTGTGCGGCAAACTCTATGTCACCCATATTTCCTTTCCGCCCGCCATGTATATGGGCGATGGTTTCAACATACAGATCAACAACCGCCTGCCGCTTCCGAAAAGAGATAAAAACGGGCATAAAGGCACATTCGGTCAGACCCTTTTTATAGCCGGCGCCGCCAGTTATTTCGGCGCCCCCTATTTTGCCGCCGAATCCTTCCTGAAAGCCGGTGGCGGCTATTCCAGACTTGCCTGCCCGAAATCCATCACCCCGTTTATCGCCGGCAAGGGAAGTGAGATCGTTTTCATCCCCCAGCATGAAACTCCTTCCGGAAGCATCTCACTGAAAAACAAACCGGATCTGCTTGAACTGGCCGATAAAATGGACATGATCGTTATCGGCCCGGGCCTGTCGCTGAATCCGGAAACCGGACAGCTGATCAGAGAGCTGGCCGAAGAAATCCACAAACCCATGCTGATCGACGGGGATGGGATCAGCGCCATATGCGATCATGCGGAAATCATCCGCCGGCGAAAATCGCCAACGATACTGACCCCTCACATGGGCGAAATGTCACGAATTACCCATATCAGCACGGCCGAAATCAACACCGGCAAAATCGACATCCTGAAACGCGCGGCAACGGACCTGAACGCGAGTATCGTCCTGAAAGGGGCCCACTCCCTGATCGGGCTTCCGGATGGACAGATATTTATCAACATGAGTGGAAATCCGGGGATGGCGACCGCAGGTTCCGGCGATGTCCTGACCGGCACCATCGCCGCCATGTCCGGTCTGGGTCTTACGATCGAAGAGGCGGTCCGAAAAGGCGTTTTCATTCACGGCCTTGCAGGCGATATGGCCGCAGGCGATAGGGGCGAAGACGGCATCACGGCACAGGATATTCTCAACTATCTGCCCGAAGCCTTGAAAGCAGACCGGAACGGTCTGAGCAAGATGCTGCAGGAACGCTACACAGGGGTTCGGGTAGTATAGTTACCGGCTATGGGTTATCTGCTATCAGGAAATAATTTACTGATATCTGATTATCGAGATGAATATGGGCCATCCTTCAAAAACGTTCATAACCCTTGGCGTCCTGTTCCTCCTCGGACTACTGACTGATGCCATCGGACGGCGCACCCGGCTGCCGAGAGTGACGCTTCTGCTGATACTGGGGATTTTGATCGGGCCTTCGGGATTACATTTTCTGACCCCGCAGGAAAATCCCTGGTGTCACATTGTGTCCAACATGGCGCTGGTCATGGTCGGGTTCCTCCTGGGGGAGAAATTTTCGCTGCCGGCTGTCAAGCACCATGGGCATCTGGTTCTCTGGCTGTCCATTACCGAGGTAATTGCAACCGTCCTGGCGGTTTTATCCGGGTTAATGTTAATCGGCGTTCCGGCAAATATAGCACTCCTTCTGGCCGGCATTGCAACGGCAACCGATCCGGTGGCGACCTCGGATGTGGTAAATGAAATCAAATCCGACGGAATATTTTCCAGAACCCTGATGGGAATTGTTGCCATCGACGATGCCTGGGGTCTGATTGCCTTCAGTCTGATGCTAACGATCAGCCAGACCCTCATCGGGCAACATCATGGGGTTACACTTATATTGACTGGATTATGGGAAATCGGTGGTGCCCTGATGGTCGGAATCATGCTGGGCATTCCCATGGCGTATCTCACCGGCCGGATAAAACCCGGAGAGCCGACGCTGATTGAAGCACTGGGGCTTGTTTTCCTCTGCGGCGGCATCGCTCAGTGGCTGGAGGTATCTTTTCTCCTGGCATCCATGATGATGGGGACCGTGGTCGCCAATCTGGCCCGGCACCATACCAGACCCTTTCATGCCATTCAGGGGATTGAGTGGCCATTTATGATTTTATTTTTTATGCTGGCCGGCGCTTCGCTTCATCTGAACTCACTTTATCGGGCAGGGCTGATCGGGTCTGCCTACATCGTTTTCCGAATTATCGGGCGATTGATCGGAAGCTGGGTTGGCGGCCGCATCAGCGGGGCACCTTCCGTCATTACCCGATGGATGGGCATGGCACTGATGCCCCAGGCAGGCGTTGCTCTGGGCATGGCGCTGATCGCCATACAGCGCCGGCCGGAACTGACGGATCTGATCCTTCCGATTGTTGTTGCATCCACCGTGCTGTTTGAGGTAATTGGACCTGTATTGACACGGACCGGAATCGTGCGGGCGGGAGAAGCTCGTTTGCAGAATTGAAGAAAAAAAATAATCAAGGAGAAACGTTGAATGCCAAAGGCAAGTGAATTTAAAAAAGGCATGATCGTCTCGATTGACGATCAGGTCTGTATTGTCAAACAGGTTGAAGTCCAGTCACCATCCTCACGTGGCGCCCCCACGCTTTATAAAGTCAGGTTTACCAATATTCAAACCGGTCGCAAGATAGATCAGTCCTTCAAAGGCGATCAGTTTCTGGCCAATGTTGAAGTGGATCGTCGCCCGGTGCAGTATTTATACCGTGACGGCGATATGTTAACCTTTATGGATATGGAAGATTACAACCAGCACAGCGTATCGGCCGATGATATAGAGGATCAGATGCCATGGCTTACCGACGGTATGGAAGGTATTACGGCACTGCTGATTGAGGGGTATATCCTGTCCATAGAACTTCCGCAGACGGTCGAACTGGAAATTATTGATACGGGACCGGCAATCAAGGGCGCTACCGCCAACGCCAGGACAAAACCGGCAACCCTGTCCAACGGGATTGAAATCCAGGTGCCTGAATACGTGGAAGCCGGTCTGATGGTAAAAGTGAATACTGAAACCGGAAAATTTCTTTCCCGCGCTTAAGGGGGTATGGATCAGCGGGCAGCGGTAAAACAGAAGGAATTACAATGAAAGGGATATTATTGATCGCTCACGGGAGCCGGCGCAGCGAATCCAACGAAGAAGTGCAACAGCTGACCTATACGTTACGCAACCGGTTAGACAGAAAAACAATCATCCTGTGCTGCGCGTTTCTGGAACAGGCCCGTCCGTCGATCCCGGAAGGAATTGATGCATGCATTCAGGCAGGCGCCCGCAGCATCCTGATCCTGCCGTATTTTTTATCCGCCGGCCGCCATGTCTCACGGGACATTCCCGAGCTGATTCACAACAAACAGATTCAATATCCGGATATCACCTTTCATCTTCGTCCCCATATCGGTTCATCCGAAGGCATGACAGACCTGTTACTGTCCATGATCCACCCGGAAGCAAAATAGTTTTTACTCAAAACCGGGGGTTCTGAAATTAAGTCTTGATTTTATTTGCCGGATACCTAAATATTGCCCATCCGGAAATACATTACTTACACAGACCCAGAAAGGAACCGCGATAATGCTCTATCTGGCAAATTTTTCATTCCAGTCATCAGACGATGCCCCGGAATACGGACACTTCAATTATCTTGCTGAAGCTGAAACCGTCAATGCGGCTTTAAATCTGATCAGAGAAAAACTGAACTCATTTCGCAAGGATTCAAACCTGTTTCAGGGAAACCATCATATTTACCTGAACCAGATCATAGAGGTCAGCCAGTTACCGCAGGACGGTATCATGACCCATTTGAGCATTCATTCGGGAAGGTATCCGGAGGTGATGGGCTGCTCACTGCCGGCACAGGATATCACCGGGGTTACTGCCTACAGCTCGGTCAGGGGAGATGACAAAGGAACGGATGTAACCCGTCTGCCCCCATTTGCCGTGTTTGATTAGTCTGACACCGGCTCATGGAAAGGATTTACCATGAACATTTATATCTGGCGGCACAGCAAGCAGTTCTCCAGCTGGTCGATGATGGATGAGCCCCATATCTGCAGGGACAATTACATCCGGGCAAACGTAATGGTTCTGGCAGAATCAAAACATCAGGCGCTTGAACTTCTCGGAAACGACAGCTACTGGAATGTTGATGAACTGCAACGGATCGAGCCCGAAGTGATCCGGGCTTCTGAAGCAGCGATCGTGGGCAAATTCATCTGCTGAAAATATTGTTTTACTCAGGTACCCGGATATCAAACGCCTCTTTTGCCCATTGAGTCAGGCTTTTGTATGGGCCGTAAAATCCGGTTTCCCCGTCAAATTCACCGGTATCCGGATCGATTCCCACAAAGGGGATATTTGAGTGCCTCGCGGCATTCAGATCCCCTTTCCCATCGCCAATGAGCACACATTTCAAAGAAGCAAAATGAAATTCATCCATCAGACGAACCAGAGATTCGGTTTTACTCCAGTCCCCTCCCCCGCGGACGATATCCAGTCGGTTGTCAAGCCCGTGAGCTGACAGGCATTTTCCGAGTTCTTCAATGGGGGTATTGGATAACGCCACCCGCGTACGGTGACACCGACCGAGTTCATCCAGCAGCTGCCTGCATCCGGCTGTCTGAGGAACGGTGAGCATGGCCTCTCCGGACAACTGCCTGAACCGGTTCCAGCGAATTTCAAATTCCCCGTCTCCAAACGGACGCTGAATCAGTTCATGCTGAATCCGTCGTATTTTGCTTCCCCTGTCAATGCCCGTCAGTTTCAGGTATAAATCGGAAATCTGAAGCTGAAGCGTCACATCTTCAGTAAAGGCTTTTGCCATGGCACCGGCATTGGCCAGATTTGAATTGATCAATACCCCGTTGACATCAAATATATAAACATCAAATTCTGTAAAATTCATGACTCTTTCCTGAACAAACAAGTAAGATAGGATTGATACGGTACACCATGCTATGCAAAAGAAAGTGTCGTGTCAACCGTCAATCCGCATTTCTCACCCGCCCGTCAGGGCGGCGACACGCAGGCGTTGTGACAGCGTCATGGTTTGATTTTTTCGGGCTTGATCATAACTGCGGCCATATTTTGCCGTGCGTAGCCTCTGAGTCCCGCCCGTTGCCGGTGTACGACATGGCGCGATCCGGGGAAAAGATGTGGGGGCCATGAAGCGTTAAGAAGCGCAAAGGGTTTGAGGCTTGCCGAGCAAATCTGCGGCAAAGTTATCCATATTCATTTTCACATTGAAAAACGAAATCGGGTAAGCTATGAAGATGAGATTCATTCTTATTAATCGAAATAAGGACTTTTCATGACGAATCAGATACGAATCAACAGCTGGAATGAACTCGTTGAAAAGCTCTATGATGATTCAATGGACACGGGGATCGGCCGATTCCGGTCCAGGAATGCCTTTCGGGGACTTTCGGACTCCGAATATCACCTTGAAACTACGTTAATCCGCCTCGGCGGGGATTATTCCGAGCTTGAACGGCATCTGCTGAGAAATTTTAAAAAATATGCGTATCGCAATGTCGTGGAAAGCGATTCCGTCTGGAACTGGCTCTCTGTCGCACAGCATCACGGGCTTCCAACCCGGCTTCTGGACTGGACCTATTCCCCCTTTATCGCCATGCATTTTGCGACGGCAAACATTGAAAAATTTAACACCGACGGGGCCATATGGGCCATCAATTATGTCAAGGCCCACCAGCTGCTGCCTGATTGTCTCAAGCAGGAACTTCACCAGGAAGGCGCCAACGTATTTACCGTTCCAATGCTGGCAAATTGTATGCATTCGCTTCAGGAGCTTTATGAACTCTCCCATCATGATTTTTCCATATTTTTCGAGCCGGCTTCTGTGGATGATCGCATTGTCAATCAATTTGGTTTTTTTTCGGTATTTTCCAACGCCATTGACCCGTATGATGACTGGCTCAACAACCACCCGGATATATGGTATAAAATCATTATTCCCTCGGAGCTGAAATGGGAAATCCGCGATAAATTAGACCAGGGGAACATCACCGAACGGGTTCTTTTTCCCGGACTTGACGGATTGAGCCGATGGCTCAAACGCCATTACAGCCCCAAGCTGTGATCTTGTGCCCTGCGGGCGGACCGAGGCGCGCTATCGCTTGAGGCAAAAAAAACCATAAGGACAGAGAGGTGAGCGATGCCCATCTATTCGTTTAACCGGATGAACCCCGAGATTGATCCGACGGTTTTCATTGCTCCGTCAGCCACCATCATCGGTGATACCATCATCGGAGAAAATTCTTCCGTTTGGTTTAACTGCGTGATCCGGGCTGACGGTGATCGGATTAGGATCGGACCTGAAACAAATATTCAGGACATGTCCGTGCTTCATTCCGATCCGGGGAGCCCGATTTGCATCGGACGTCAGGTCAGCATCGCCCATCGGTGTATCATTCATGGATGCCGCATCGAGGACCAATGTGTTATCGGCATGGGCGCAGTGATTATGAATGGCGCCGTCATCGGAAAAAACAGCATCGTGGCCGCAGGTTCCGTTGTTACCGAAAACACCGTCATCCCTCCATCATCACTGGTTACGGGGATACCGGGTAAAGTGAAACGTTCAGTCAATGAAGACGAAATCAGAAAAATATCGACTATCGCCAATGCCTATACCACCCATGCCGGAATGTACAAAAGGGCCGATATCGTGTCAGAGTTGACGGCGTCGTAAAAAATCCATGTGCGTTGCGCCTCATTCCGTATTCACTGCGGCTGCACAAGGACCTCGGCAGGCACCGATTGCGCTTGCCCCCCGGCTGTGTTGCAGGCGTCTGTTGCAAAATAATTATTTATCGTGTAAAAATAGTCACCGCAAAAAACTGATACAGAAAGTCACTCATGGAACATCCTGTACTGAATTTATGGACCGTGGCACTGATAGTGCTCATACTGAATCTTCCGTTCGGATTCTGGCGGGCAGGCGTTAAAAAATTTGCCATCCCCTGGTTTATGGCGGTCCACCTCCCGGTTCCCTTTGTGATCGGACTGCGTTTTATGACAGGCCTCGGGTGGCACTTTATTACGTTCCCTGTGTTGATCGGCGCCTATTTTTCCGGACAGATCGTGGGGGGCAGGATGTTCCGCTGGTGGAAAGACAGGGGCTGAGCCTTCAGCTTTTCCGTTTCACCGCATCCAGAGTTTCCCGGACCGCTCCCCCTATTTCCCGGATGACAAACAGTTTCAGGAGTATTTTTTTTATGCCGGCTTTCAGGGCTGTCTGTTGAATCAGCCGATCGCTGTATCCGGTATACAAAATTACCGGAATATCCGGTCGGATAGACATCACTTTTTCAGCCAGATCCACTCCGGTCATAATTGGCGCGGATAGTTTTTGCCGCGGATTTTTTCTTCTTTTGGCGTCTCAGAACATTGAGAAATACAGCCGGTTTTTAAAAAAAGAGGGGTGAGGGCTATCAGCTATCTTCCCCGGCATGCAGCACGATTCCCGATGGCAGGGATTCTCCAAAAATAGCGATTTGCTCCTGTCTTTCCATATGAACCACGTCTCTGACCAACCGGATTTGATTCTCCGAAATTCCGTTCCGGTTCATCCATTCAATGATTTGCTCCAATACGGAAGGGTCAACGTCCCTTACGCGGTCACCGGTTTTCCGGGCAATCTGGGATACGGCAGCGCCAACCGGATTCAGGTTCCGCCAGGGTTCCTTCAGCAGCTTTTCGGTCCACATGGAGGCTTCCTTTGGTGAAATCACCCGATCTGCCGGACCATACAACAGCTCCCTGGCCCCCAGTCGGGATAATGCCCAGAACTCCTGGGGCATACATTTTTTTGGCCTGATTTCATCCAGAAGCTGACGACCCCATTTGATCTTGTCCTTTACCATGAGCCGTTCCATATTGGCCACCGCCATCCATATTTCAAGGCGCTCCTGAGGTGCGATTCTGACTTTTGTCCCTTTTTTAGGCATTATCGCCGGTGTCAGGTCCTGAAGAAATTGTCTCTGCTGCCCGGATGTCAGTCCGCCGGCAATTCTTCTCCACATGATCCACCACTCCGAGCGGGACTGAGCATTGTTTTTAAAGCAGACACCGCCCTTATACATTTTCCAGATCTGCTTGATGCGATAGTCATCAAAACCATCTCCAAATCCGGGTCTGATGCAGAATCCGGCTAAATTCAACCACCGGCTTTCATGGTCCGGAGAAAGTTTTCGCGCATCAATCCGGTCGACCAGCTCATCGGCAATCGAACGGATCAGGCCCAGCGGCCATTTATCTTTGGGGCGCTGAACGATATCGACAATATCCCTGGCCAGGTTGTTCAGACAATTTTTATCGCCGTTTCCGCTGAATGCATCCCGGACTCGGCAACGGACAGCCTCTACCAGAGAGGTGTCAAAAATTTCCTGTTCCGCCACCTCTGCCGCGGACGTTTTATCTCTCAATTGAAACTGGAGTTTCCAGCGATGAGAACTTGTCAGTGACCGGCACCAGATAGCCAGGGTGCCGATTTCCGTGTAACTGGCTTCCACGTGAACCGGAATGGACGCTTCAGCCCCTTTTTTCCCGTAGGTGATCACGGTCTGAATCGGAGGCAGCGCTGTCAGGGTATCATCCACTGTCACCAGATCGCCGCATCTATCGCCGCTGCGATAACTGGAACTGTAAATTTCAAAATGTACCGGCTGATTGGCCAGCACTTCAAACTTTTTGTCTTTGAGCTCGATGTCCGACCCCTCTTCCAGTCCCCTTTCGATCAGACACATGGCCTGACGCTGATCCGCGGTATCTCCTTTTACGGATACGCCCAGGTAATAGGCCCTGGCACTGCCGCTGCCGACCCGGACACCGCGTCCGGTTTTAACCAGTCCGTAATAGGAAGCGCCCAGTGCCACGGACAGATCCGGGTCCGGATTTTCAAGGACCCGCGGGATCCCGGGGTTATCTTCCTTAAACCAGTATCGGATGGCTTCGCGGATCCGGTCCTGAATGACATCCGGCTTCAACGATCCCCCGTTGAAAAGGATCAGATCCGGGGCATATTGCTCTTTGCCCAGCACCTGTTTGACATTTTCCCCGTGTTTCTCGAGAAATTTTCCCAGATGAAGGGTAACCGCGGGTTCGGGCTCATAGGGAAGTCCGAATTCAGTGATCCCCTTTTTTGCCGGCGTGTTCATTGCGCCGGCTGTATCGATCAGCGGGAAAAACCCCTCCACAACCGCATCCTGCACTTCTTTTCGATCCAGATCCGCCGAAAGCGTTCCGGCGATCAATCGGCTGCCTTCGCCCATCAGCGTAATTCTTGCAGACTGGGCCCGTCCATCCAGCAGCAGTTCCTTGGCCTGCCGGCACTGGTGGCAAAGCGATTTCCACTTATCTCCGCTGACGGAAAATTTTTTCTGCTGAAAGCGCATTTCAATGCGTCTGGCAAGGGCAAGGTCTACATTGTCACCACCGAGTATCAGATGGTCCCCGACGGCGATTCGTTCAAACCGGGGAGTTCCATCCACTTCCCTCAAGGTGATGAGGGTAAAGTCCGTGGTGCCGCCGCCGACATCGCAGACCAGAATCAACTCGCCCGGCTGGACAAAATCGCTCCAGTTATGTTCATGCCGGATCAGCCAGCTGTAAAATGCCGCCAACGGCTCTTCCAGAAGCGTGATATGGGTTAACCCGGCCTGGTATGCCGCTTCAACGGTCAGATCACGGGCGACCTCGTCAAACGAGGCGGGTACCGTAATGATAACGACCTGATTTTCCAGGTACAGATCGTCATCCTCTCCCTTATCCGCATTCCAGGCATTTCGAATATGATTTAAAAAACTGGCGCTCGCCTGTACCGGGGATACCTTGGCCACCTCTTCACCCGAACCCCACGGAAGGATTTTAGCCCTGCGGTCGACTCTGGAGTGACAGAGCCAGCTCTTGGATGAGGATACCAGCCGGGCCGGCACTTTTGCGCCGTGGTCCCGGGCAAATGCCCCGACAAAATTGTCATCCCCTGTGTCCCACTGTTTGATGACCGCTTCACGGGATATATCATAGAGCCCCGGAATATAAAGAAACGAGGGCAGCACCGGAAGCCCGGACACTTCACCGGCGCCGGTCAGCTGGGGGATATTGAATATCCGGATCTGCGGAGCTTTTCCTTTCTCTACCTGAAGGTCCACATACGATACCGCTGAATTGGTCGTTCCCAGATCGATGCCTACGATGTAACGCTTGTCTTTAAGCTCCAACGGACTCTTTCTCCCTTACATTAAATTCCAGGTGCCACCGCTGACCGTCTTCTCCGGAAACGCACCACAATTCAAGCGTACCGACCCCGGTAACCTTGATTTCAAGGCTCACGGGTATCACCGTGCCATATTCTCCTTCCAGGGTGGTTTCCAGTGTGGTAATTTCCTCAATCCCGCCTTCCCAGTCCTCAACCACCGTTCCGATATGATCATCATGACGGGTGGACGATCCCAGAAAATCGAATTTAACCGGTTCTCCCACCACGAGCACGAAGGCCTGGGTTTCCACTGTAGCGGTGGTGCCTTCCTCCATACCGAATGGCGCCACGCACAGGGCTTTCATGGGAACGGGCATCCCCGGAACTGCCGGCAGAGACGCGGCCACACCGATATAATAGGACCGGCCCAGGCCACCGCGAATTCTGATTCCCTCCCCTCTCCGGGTCAATCCGTAATACGCCGCTCCCCTGGCTACGGCAAGATCAAGATTCCTGGATTCGATCTCACGAACGGCCGTGGTGCTGCCGGGTTCCATCCACGATGACACGACATCCAGAACCCGTTTTCTGGCAGGCGCGGCCTTCATCACACCGCCGTTGAACAAAATGGCGGTGGGCAGCTCCATGCCCCCCTGTTCCCCGGATTGCTGACGACTGACAAACTGTGCCAGATGATGGGTAATGGCAGGATCGGATTCATACCTGAGCCCCAGCTCCCGGATACCGGCTTTCTGCTGTTCAACCGGCCGGGCTGTTTTATCGCATATCGGGAAGAACCCGTCCAGGATCACCTGGTCTACCTCATTTGCGGTCAATTCCGCCTTCAGGGTCCCTCCGATCAGGCTGCTGCCCCGGCCAAGAATTGTCAGGGAATAATTTTCAATACCGGAGGCCGACAGTATCGTTTCCTTGGCTTTCCGGCAACTGTGCCACAATGCCCGTATCTGCCATGAATCCAGACGGGTGCCTTTTTTTGCCAGGGATCCGGCAACCGAATAGGCAAGGGCCAGATCCATGTTATCCCCCCCGACCAGAAGGTGACTGCCGACCGCAATTCTCTCAAGGGCCAGATCCCCGTCTTCTTCAGATACCCGGATCAGGCTGAAGTCACTTGTCCCGCCGCCGATATCACAGACGAGGATCAGATCGCCTTTTTGAATATGATCGCGCCACTGCTCGCCCATCGCTTCAATCCAGGCATAGAACGCTGCCTGAGGTTCTTCCAGGAGGGTAATATTGGACAGGCCGGCCATTTCCGCGGCTTTGACCGTAAGCTCTCTGGCGACCGCATCAAACGATGCGGGTACCGTCAGAAAGATATCCTGGCTTTCCAGACAAAGCAGTTCATCGTCTGAGGCCATGCGGTAATTCCAGGCGTCCCGAATATGGCTCAGCATGGCCGCAGAGGCTTCGACCGGTGATAACTTCGTGCTGTCTTTCGGGGCATCCCATGGCAAAATCGGCTTATGCCGGTCCACCATGGTATTGCAAAGCCACGATTTTGCGGAAGATATCAACCGATGCGGCAGTTCCTCGCCCCGGTTTTTCGCAAATTCTCCGATGCCAATCCGGCTGTCTGTTTTCCAGGGCAGTGCCAATGCGCCTTCCGGAACATCGAGTTCACCCGGCACCAGTATAAATGCCGGCAGCATATCCCGCGTTTCAACTGTTCCGACCCCGGTCACCTGTGGAATCTCAAAAATCCGGATCTCCGGTTTCTCCCCTTTCCGGATCTCCGCACGCGTATACGACACCACACAGTTGGTGGTTCCCAAATCAATGCCTACGATATAAACCGGTTCAGACAAAACAATTTATCCTTTCCACGTGTTTTCCTCTTCCTGATCCCAATCCACCAGCTTTTTTCCGCTTCCGGCTGTCTACGCTTTCCCGAGCCCATACGCCTTACGCTATCTGCCCTGTACCCTGGCCCCTGATTTAAAGGATCTCCACCTCGGCGGGGGCAATGACTCCCGGGTCCTGTGCACCGGACAATGTCGGAAGGTCCACTTTTTCCGCTTTCCAGCCTCTGTGACGCACCACACCGGCAAAGGGAGGCTCACCGGTCACATTGCCGGTCAACCGGACTGTATTGGGATCAAATCCCTTGTAAATGGTTATCTGCTCTCCTTCAGCTTCCGATACCACTGCCTGTGGCGCCAGATATTTATCCACCACCTTCTTGCAGTTTTCCTGGATATTTCTTACGGCAGCGCCTATCTGGGCATCCTCATAAACCGTCAGATCCTCGGAAAAAAAATCCATCAACCGCCCTTCCCGCTGCAGCACCG
Source organism: Desulfobacterales bacterium (assembly GCA_028704555.1). Lineage (NCBI taxonomy): Bacteria > Pseudomonadati > Thermodesulfobacteriota > Desulfobacteria > Desulfobacterales > Desulfobacterales bacterium. Next base: position 40,054 of record JAQWFD010000005.1, on the reverse strand, counting down.
TCATCAGATGCACAAAGAGCCGTTTATCCTGATTTTCCTTTTCTTTCCGGGCCTCCGGTGATGTGGCTTTTTCGGACGGTTGTTTTTTTCGGACAGGCTGCTGGATGGATTTGATCACGCTGGCGGTCAGCCCCCTGGCAATGGCCCAGCTCAGAATAAAAAAGATAAAAAATATTCCGGCAGCAACCGGAACGGCGATCGTAACGAAAAAATCATTGAACATGGCGATCTGACCGGAGATATCCTGCGTTTCAGACAGGGACGGGTCTGCGTTGGCCAGCGTTACCAGAAGACTTTCGGATGCCATATTCAGGCCCAGATAACCGGCCGCTGCCACCGCGCAGAACAATAACAGCGTACCTGTGAAGAGCACAGCAAACAACCGCCGCGAACACGACTTGACTGGATCCATAATATTCAACTCCTTTTCAGTTTGCATCCCGGATGAGACGGCTTTTTCAAGTTATAGGAAGTCAAAGATTTTAAGCGGATGAATCCATGGCGTATCCGGAGGCTTAAAATCTTTGTTTCTGGCATCGCCGAATCAGTCATTAATGATTAATCGATCAACTGTCAAGAAGCTTATCGGATGGAGCAACCCGGACCGGCAACCCATATCCGTGCACCTGTACCCCATTTCTGCCACTGCTTACTCCCCGCTGCCATCTTCCCCAGCTGCTGTCAACGACAATACGGACCTGCACCGTACGCCGTCTACCCAGCCCCTGCTTTTATCCACCGGAGACCGGCAGCTGTCTAAACGGTTGTGATATGGTAATCATATATGATATGGTATTGCAAGAAAACGATTATCAATATCACAAAAGATGAAAAATGCCGACGCGGTGAAAAATCAACATGCAAAGCGGAAGGCGATAGATTTAAAACAATTTTTCGAATGAACCCATATGGACAATAAAAATTTTACTCACAGATTCGATTTCGATATCGGCTACCTTGTCAAAAGTCCCTGCAAAGGATGTGCAAACCGTGGAAATTTTCCGGCCTGTTCCGATGAGTGTGTCATACTGGATCAAATCCGGACCCGACTGGTCGGATGCGTATCCAGTACAAAAAATTATTCATCGGCTGACGACTATGCCTTAAACAATGAGGGGTAGACATCCGGTCAGCAGTGAACCCGGGGTGAAGCGCAACGCACAGAGGCTTTTTACGACGCCGTCATGACTGATCGGAAAAATCCGGAGAACACCATGATGTCAAAATACCCGTCACAATTGCAAGTCTGGACACGTCTTTGCGCGCATGCGGAGGTAATTGATCGGCCTGAAAATCATTTGCGGCATCTGATTCAACAGGAGCACCGGCTTGAAACTTTTTCAGCCGAAGGTTCCGGAGTTTTTTTGGATTACTCCCGCCAGCGGGTGAATGAAACCACGATGGGACTTTTGCTGGCGCTTGCCGAAGCGCGGGAACTCAAACAGCGGTTTACCGCCATGGCCACCGGCGAAAAAGTCAATCTGACCGAGAACCGGGCCGCGCTTCATATGGCATGCCGCCGCTTTTCAACCGGACCGCCTCTGGCAGACGGCCCGGATGTAATGGGTGACATTCAAGCCGAAAGAGAAAAAATAAAAAATTTTGCAGATGCGGTTCATTCCGGCCGGATTAAAGGCGCTGCCGGAAAGCCCTTCCGGCATCTGGTTGTCATCGGCATCGGGGGGTCATATCTTGGCACTGAATTTGTGGCCCGTGCGCTGAAATCCCGTGCGGCCGAAGGCCTGTCACTTCACTTTCTTTCAAATGTTGACATCCATAATTTCGGGCAGGTAGTGTCAGAAATTGACCCGGAATCCACCTTGTGGATCGTCATTTCAAAAAGCTATACCACACCGGAAACAACGGCCAACACGAATCAGGCCTATGCGTTCATGAGGTCCAAGGGCCTGGACCCGTCACGCCATGTAGTGACGGTCACCAGCAAGGGAAGCCCGGGAGATGATCCTGAAAATCCGGTACTCGAAACATTTTACATGTTTGATTTTATCGGCGGCAGATACAGTGTCACCTCTGCGGTGGGCGGCGTGCCGCTCAGCCTTTATCTGGGATACGAGTGTTTTGAGCGGTTTCTCAAAGGCGCAGAAGAGATGGACATTCATGCAACCGAGGCGCCGGCCGGAGAAAATCTTCCGCTCATTGCCGCGTTGATCTCGGTCTGGAACAACAATTTTCTCGGGTACCCGGCCCAGGCAATCATCCCCTATGCCGAACCGTTGAGCAAACTGGCGCCGCACATCCAGCAGCTGTACATGGAAAGCAACGGCAAATCCGTCACAGCGCAGGGCCGCCCGCTGGACATCTCCACCGGGGTCATTATTTTCGGAGAACCGGGCACCAATGCCCAGCATTCCTTTTTCCAGCTGGCGCATCAGGGCCGTGCGTTTCCCATTGATTTTATCGGTGTCATTCATCCGGATTACAACCAGTACCCATGCACGACAAAAGGGGTTACCAATCATCAGGAGCTGTGGGCCAATCTGATCTCCCAGCCGCTGGCGCTGGCAGCCGGAAAAGATGATCCCGATCCGGCCAGACGATTTTCCGGTAACCGTCCGTCGTCCACCCTGATCCTCACCGACCTTTCACCGGAAAATATCGGCCGGCTGCTTTCCTTCTATGAAGCCAGAACCATTTATGAGGCCTTTGTCTGGGGAATCAATCCGTTTGACCAGTTCGGAGTGGAGCTGGGAAAAATTCTGGCATCCGGTATCAGGGATCAGATGGCTGCCCGGAACACGGATACCCGTCACGCATTTGAAGGAACAGATTCGATCAGCCGTTTTTATCTGGAGATGCTGTTTAAAGGGGCAAGGGGCTGAGTTTCCCACAGCGCCCTGCTGAGCCCGGACGCACGCCGGATGGTTCGACCGATGGCTGAGGCCAGGACCCGGTCGGTTCCCCATACGGACACATGGTCCCTTGCGCGGGTAACCGCCGTATAGATCAGTTCCCGGGTCAACACGGGACTTTCCCTGTCCGGCAGTATCACGGCGATGCGGCCAAACTCGGATCCCTGGCTTTTATGCACGGTCATGGCAAACGCCGTCACATGCTCGGGGAGTCTGTATGGCAGAAACCGTCTGAGACGCCCGCCTTCACCTGCGAAATAGACATACAACTCATTTGCGGATGAATCCGGGGCCGCCAGGGTAATGCCGATATCACCGTTAAACAGATCCAGGCTGTAATCGTTGGCGGTAATCATCACGGGCCGGCCCGGGTACCAGGGATTTTCAGGGTCATGATCGGCTGGAATCAGGTTGTTTCGCCGCAGGATGTTCTCGATGAGCCGGTTAACCGCCGTTACCCCGTAGGGGCCGACCTTCAGCGCGCACAGTATTCTGAATTCGGCAAACCGGTCAAGGGCATCGCCGGGCTCCGGACTGGTCAGAAAGGCGGCGTAATTTTCCATAACGGCTGATGACAGTGCCCGGTCCAGATCAATTTCAGACCGGACGATTTTCCGGCTGACATGAGAATCCCCACCCGCATGGAGCAGGCCGGCAACTTGATCCGCCCGCCCGTTTTTAACCCCCGCACTCAGCGCACCGATGCCCGCAGCATCAGAAAACCGGTAGTTTTTCATCAACTCCACAATACAGTCCTGCAGACCGGTTCCGGATGTATTCCCGGAGCAGGAACCGCTGAGTCTCTCCCCACAGATTTTGGCAACCCTGTCGGAAAACCGGTCTGAAAAACCGCCCGCACGAGGCCCGCCGCAGATATCCCCGAGCACGGAACCGGCCTCGACCGAAGCAAGCTGATCCTTATCGCCGAGCAGGATCAGCCGAGCGTCCGGGGAAACCGCCTGGATCAGCTTGGACATCAGGGCAAGATCCACCATGGACGCCTCATCCACCACCACCACATCGGCGGGAAGCGGATTTTCTGCATGATGCCGGAAATAGGGAGAGCCGGGGATCGTTTTGAGCATCCGGTGAATGGTACCGGCTTCATCCGGAATACCGTCTTTGACAGCGCTGCTGCAGTCCAGAGCGGCCTTGACCGATCGAATGGATTCACTGAGCCGTGAAGCCGCCTTGCCGGTCGGGGCACACAGCATGATCCTGAGCCTGCGGTCAGCAGGCTGCTCCAAGAGAAGCGCCATGATCCTGGCGACCGTTGTGGTCTTTCCGGTACCCGGCCCCCCGGAAATCACGCAAAAACGCTTCAGCGCGGACACCACGGCCGCGACCCGCTGCCAGTGGGTCCCCTCGGATGGATCTTCGGGAAACAGCCGTCTGATACCGTCTGTTAACCGGGCTTCATCCACGGATCCGATGGCCTGCCCGACTCTTTTCCGAATCAGATCCGCCAGAATATGCTCATACTCCCAATAGCGGTAAAGATAAAGCCGGCCTGCTGCATCCAGAATCAATGGCCGGAAGTCTCCGGGCGCACCCACCACCGGAAGCTGCATCAATTTTTCCCGCCAGGGAAAAAGCGCAGGACATTTGGCAGACGATGCGTCACCGGATGAATCACTTAACACTTTTCCTGCAATCGATCCCAGATCCAGGCACACATCGGCCTGCTGGGTTGCCCGGCTGCACAGTGCGGCCGCCAGCGCCACATCCGAATCATCCTGATTATCCTGATTATCCGAACCGGACAGCCGCAGGATAAACTCCGCAAAGGCCACATTGATATCCGACAAATATCCTTTTTGATACAGGTATGTTATCCGCTTATCGTTCATATTTCACTTTAATTTAATTATGGATTAGCTGGCAGTGCCTTATTCCTCAGACTCTGTCAAAAAAACAAAAAAATTATTTTTCTATCTTAATAGCCGCAAAGAGTCACAAAAGTCGTAAAAAGACGTAAGAATCGTAAAAAGATTTTTGTGACTTTTGTGCGGCTGGTACTTTACGGAGATGCTTGGTTTTTCTTTGCCGGGATAGGGATGGATTCCATCCGAAACCCCGGGATCATCGCCTTTCCCAGGTCCTCGATCAGTCCGGCCGGCGGAACCTCGTGATAGATTCCGAAATCAGGCCCCTTGCGGCTGTCCACCCCCCGGATAAACACATAGAATACGCCGCCGAAATCCGATTCATACCGGAATCCGGGGATCCGATTCTGAAAATACTGATGCAGGGCAAGTGTATACAGGCAGTACTGAAGAATATAGCCGTGTGAGCTCATGGCAATGGAAAGCCGGGGCGTGTCGTAATCGGCGATATCCGTGCCCAGCACATTGGATTTCCAGTCCAGCAGATAAAAGCGTCCGTCGAAGCGGAACACCATATCCATAAAGCCTTTCATAAATCCCCGGGCCGGTGAGAACGTCAGTTTCCCAATCTGGCCGGCAAACGCATCACCAGCCGGATCTTTTCCGTAACGGGCAAAGATCTGGCTGAGCCCCCGGGGAGATACCGGAAGAATGGGAAAGTAAAACTCCATCTCGTTGAGTCTGTCCGCATTCCGGACCGCTGAGAGGACAAAATCGTTGCGGCCGGCTGCCAGCGGCACCGAAAGCACCTGTTCCACCATCCGGCAGACCGTATCGGCCCATATCGATTCAAACCCGTATTCACGAAGCTTGCAGGTGACCAGATCGGTCATTTTATCCGGATTTTCGGCGGCAAAATCAAGATGCTCAAAAATATCATGAAAAAACAACCCGGCACGCGCGCCTTTGGGAAATGAGAAAATATCCGTCAGATCCGTTATCCGTCCGGAATCCGAATCCAGGCTGCCGGATACAACCGGGCTATCGTCCCGGTCCGGCAGCTCGATTTCAAGCGCCGGTCTGCCGGAAAACATGCCGGAAACCAGAGCGGAAAAACTCGATATTTTCCAGCTGGTGTCAATATGACCGGCAAATTTGCGGCAGAACAGCCTGTCTTCGACCGTTTGAATGCGCCCATGAGCTTCGCAGGCGGTCTGGGGCAGCGGCTGGATGTCAATGCTTCCGTCCGAGGCTGCCGCCAGGCGCTTCAGGTCGACCATCAGATCCATATCGGTTTTGGAAGAAAACAGCGTTTTCATGGCGCCGGGTATATTGTCAGGATCGATTTTCTCGTCCGCATGAAACAGGTAGGCCAGTGCCGATGTCTGGGCCTTGTTGATCCGCCCCCAGACCAGATAGCACCGGGTTCTGGCACGGGTCAGGGCCACATAGAGCAGCCTCAGGTTTTCAGCCAGCAGCTCGTTTTGGGCTGCTTTTCGGTGGATCTCCTGATCCTCAGATCCCAGATCGCAGGTCAGCTGACGGCTCTCATCCATATCGTGAAACAGGATGTCGCTTCCGGTGACCTCTGATCCATGCCAGGAAAAGGGACAGAACACCACCGGATATTCAAGCCCTTTGCTTTTATGGATGGTAACAATTTTTACGGCAAATTCGTCACGCTCCAGCCGCAGCTGAAAGGCATCCGTGCGGGCAGCGGACGGATCTTTCTGCACGGCGAGCCACTTCAGCAGCCCCTTTATGCCCAGATGACGTTCAACGCTCTGCTGATGTAAAATTTCCGACAGATGAAGCACATTGGTAAGGCGGCGTTCACCATCGATAAATCCGAGGAGTCTGCTTTTTACATTTTCACGGGCCATGAACAGACGAAACATCCGGATAAATCCATGCCCGGCCCACAGATTCCGGTAGGCCCTGAAATCCGCCACTTTCTGTTCCCACCACAAAAAATCGTCCTGAACGGCATCGATCCGGTTTCCGCTGATTCCCAGCATATCGGCAGCCAGGGCCGCCCGGAGCCGGTCAAGGTCGGCCGGCTCCGAAAGGCTCAGCAGTATCCGCTGCATCTCGTCAGCTTCATGGGAATCAAACACATTTTCCGTACCGGTGACAACCGAGGGGATGTTCTGTTCCGCCACGCAGTCCCGGATCATGGCTGCCTGCCGATTGGTCCGGACCAGCACCGCAATATCACCGGCACGGACACGGGCTGTCCCCGGCTGATGAATCAGCCGGCAGATTTCATCGGCAACGGCCCGGGCGATAACGGGTTCGGCATCGGTTTTGTTTACGGGCTTGCCCTCTTTCGCGTACAGTTCTGATGACAGATACCACAGGGTCAGCGGCGCCCCGGACGCATCCGGTGCCAATTGATCCGTTTCAAATGCTTCCGGCTTGCCGGATATGGCCGGATCAAAACCGATTTGACTGAATACAAACGGATGCCGGGTGCCGGAGAATACCGTGTTGACCGCCTGGATCAGACGCGGGTGAGAGCGCCAGTTTTCCCTGAGCGTATACTGCTTTCCGGCATGATCCGCCGCATCCATATAGGAAAAAATGTCCGCTCCCCGAAAGCTGTAGATGGCCTGCTTGGGATCACCGATCATAAACAGGGTGCTGTTTTCCGCAGAAAAAAAGGTATTGAAAATATCATATTGAACCGGGTCGGTATCCTGGAACTCATCGACCAGGGCCACCGCATACCTGTCCCGGACGGCGGAAATGAGCCGGGAGCTTCCGCCGGCAATCAGGGCCTGTTTCACAAGGGTCAACAGGTCATCAAAAAATACGATATTGCTTTGCCTCTTTTGACGGGCCAGTTCCTTCCAGGCAAAATCAATAAACCGGCGCTTTGCCATCAGCAGGGCTTCACGCATTTCAGCCGTCAACAGATCCGCTTTTTTCCAGATTTCGTCACAAAGGCAAAACAAATCATGATCAGGTGTCGGCTGGCCCTTTTTAACACTGCTCTGAAGTTTGTCTGCCGTAAACCGTTCAAACTTGTCAAACAGGGGAAACCCGATATGCTTGTCATCTGCAAACCGGTCCATGTCCTCGAGCATCGCCGCCACGGTCGCCAGGCGTTTCGGAGGATCGGTCGTTCCCTTTTTCGGTGTTACCCCCCCGTAGACCGTGCCGTTCAGAGAGGGGCTCTTTAACAGCTCCGCTACCTCATCGCGCGACACCCGCCACCGGCTCCGAAGCCTGCGGATCAGGTTCCGGAATTCGTCCAGATGCTCGAACCCGAATCCTTCAGATGACGGGACGTTCATCCCGGGAATGATCCGGACAGACGGGCTCTTCAACCGGCCGAGCAGCGACAGAAAAACGCCGGGACCGCTGCCGCTCTGCCCCATACAGAAACTGACGAATTCAACCGGAGCCGTATACATGCTCTTTCGCCAGTAATCGTCCGCAACGGTCTGCAGCAACCGGCTCTGGTCGGTGACCAGCTCCGTATCAAAAAGGCCGGCGGTTTCAAACGCATGTTCCTGAAGCAGTCTCTGGCAAAATCCGTGGATGGTAAAAATCTGCGCCCGGTCAAAATCAACCAGCGCATCGTGTATCCGTTCAAGGCCGACCGAAGGATCATGGCAGCCATCCGCCAGGGCTCCGATCAAACCGTCCCGGCTGCCGCCCCTCAGGAACGCTTCCTTTGCTTCGATGAGCCGGCTGCGGATTCTGCCTTTCAGCTCATCGGTGGCTGCCCGGGTAAAGGTGACCACGAGAATCTGATCCACGGAAAAACCCTGCTCGATGACCAGACGCAGAAAGAGACCTGCGATCGTATACGTTTTTCCGGTACCGGCGCTGGCCTCAATCAGGTTGACACCGCTCAGGCGGCTGTGAATCAGGTCAAACTGTTCCATTCAATTTACCCTCTTTCCGGATTGTAAGATATAAGGATCATCTGTTTGCCAACTGCCTGCAAATGTGCTAACAGAAAGAACTTCAACGTTAAATATCAAAATAAAACAGGCACTGTCCGTATTAGTCCCGAACGGATCTTTGACCGCGCGGATATCAAGGCGCACAGGTTAAACACATAACACGAACAGCCAAGCACTCAGCTGTGGGGGAGCCTCTTGTCCGGAATCCAGGAAATCCTTCTGATAGCCGTCATCATTTTAATTCTGTTTATCATACCGAGAATGCCCACCTCCGGACGGCCGGACAGAGTCATGCGGTCCGTTCGTATTTTCCCGGCTGTGAATCTGTCGGGTCACATGCGGCTGGCCATTGTCATATCCGTTATCTGGCCGGTCGGATGCGCCGCCTGGCTCAGGCCATGGGAGGGGCCCCTGTTTCCGTTTCTGTATCTGGGCCTCTGTCCGGTAGCCGCGGCATGGGGCTTTGCATGGGTCATCCGGGGCTTTAAAAAATTCAGGAGATAGATCACAAATCAGGCCTTTACCTCCCGCCAATGCTCAAGCATGGGCGTAAACACCGCTTCGGAAAACGCCATGAATTCCTCATCCAGCGGATCAGCGCTGCAAAAGCACAGCGCGGTATACGGGTTGGAAAATTCACCCGGCCAGGCATCTGACCCCAGCCATTTACTTCTCGCACCGGCCAGCGCCTCTTCACTCGATTTGCCATGATGCATCTGAAGGGCATAGTGAAACGATGCCTCCGGGAAAAAATGAAGGGGTCGGGTCAATCCGGTCCAATACAGGTGAAGCAGTCTGGCGAGGATATCCGTCGCGTCTTTTACCGGGCTGTATTCGACCCTCCCGTCGCTGCATACCAGGCAGGTGCCGGAAAACGCGTTTTGCGGGCTGCTGCAGAGCGCCAGATGCGCAATCCAGGCGCTCAGGTAATCGCGCACCTTTTTACGGGCAAAACGAACACAAACCAGACGCTGTTCATAGAGACCGTCGATTTTTCCGCACAGGTGAAACCCGTCGATTTTAAGATCGATTTCAACGGCCCGCGGAATTTTTCCGTGTGTATACCGGTTAACGGTAGCTGCGAACCGGTCGGTATCCAGACTCATTTGGCTGTAGGCCACCTCGCCCACCGCAGCATGAGGCAACCGGCCGGAGGCCTTTTCCAGCGGGAAAAACGCCTTCAGATCCGGGGCTGACTGGCGGTATGCATACAAATCCTGATGAATCTGATACCGGTTCAGCCCCTCCGTGGAAAAATACTCCCGTTCATCCAGTACGGTTTCGGGTTCTTCCAGAAAAATACCCAGGCGGTTTTTGAGCAGAAGTCGCGCCGGATTGGCATAAAAGCGGGCCAGATGAGCCGGATCCATGCATCGGTATTCATCCGGAGCCGGCGGCAGGGCGCCTTCAATAAACGCCCTCTCTTCCCTGTCCTCGGGAGCTCCGGCAAGACTGGCGCCGGCGGCAAGATCTTCTTCCGAGTAGCTGAACAGCGCTGATCCGTCTGTGAAATACCAGGGGGAAAACGCCTGAAGTCTGTGGCGCGTCACGATTTTTTCCTGCAAAATGCCGTAACTGTCCCGAATGTAATCCAGCAGTTCGCTGACCGGCACGCAGGGGGGGATCGTTGAATTATCCTGGATGCTCTGCCCGACATAGCTGATATACAGCACTTTTCTGGCTGACATCACGGCCTCGAGAAAAAGGTAGCGGTCGTCATTCCGCCTTGACCGGTCTCCGGGTTGAGGCCGGCTGGCCATCAGATCAAACGCCGGGGGCCGGCTGTCCCGCGGAAACGCATCAATGTTCATTCCAACCAGGCATATGACATCAAACGGGATACTTCTCATCGGCAGCATGGCGCAGAACGTGACGCCCCCGGAGATAAAGCCCGATCCGAATCCGTCACGCTCAAGCTGATGCCCGAGATAGGCGCGAATCACCTCAAATTTGACCTCCCGGTCGAATCCGGCTTGACCGGCAATGCTTCCCATGTCATGAATGACAGAACGGATCGTCTGAATCTGCCGCATGGCGTCATCATCGGCCGGAAAAAACCGGCCCAGCAGATCGTCCAGGCATTGCTGCCATTGCGCCGGCGTTCTGGCCCTGCCGAACGCGGTCACCCGTTCAACGACCGTATTTACAAACCGGATCAGCCTGCCCAGCAGCGCGGCATCATTTCCTTCAACCGGATCATAGGCCAGCAGACCGCCAAACATCCGCCGGCCCTGACCCGGCATGGCATAGCCCAGCAGCATCCTGTCCAGACCGGCTTTCCACGTATTTTCTTCAATACCGGGCAGCCCCAGACTCTCCCGGGTGTGCTGATCGATGCCCCACCGGATGCCGGTTTCCCGAACCCATCGTTCAACCGTCGGCATATCGGACTCGGATATGTCGAACCGGTCGCGGATGTGCGGTGATTCCAGAAGGCCCATCAGGTCGGTCGCGCTGAAACGGCTGCCCTTCAGATCCAGTATGGCAAAAAAGGCCTCGATGATACGGCTTTCGGATCTCATGCTCTGATCGGCAATGCTGAATGGAATCCGGTGAGCCGGCTCGGTCTGGGCATCGAACACGGCCTGGATAAAGGGCGCATAGGTCTGGATATCCGGAGTCATGACGACAATGTCTTTGGGAAGAAGCACCGGGTCCTGTTCGAACATATCCAGAAGCTGGTTGTGCAGCACCTCGATCTCCCGCATGGGGCTGTGGCAGGAATGGATCTGAACGGATGGATCAGTCTGATTCGTTGCCGGGCATGAAACCGGTTCGGCCGGCGGTCCGGTCAGGTTCACGATATCCGACTGGATGCCCGAGAGCAGGTTAACAGACGGTGGATCATCAAACAGCTCAACCAGTTCAAAATCGGTTTCACTGATGAGCCGGAAAAAGTCTCTCCCCAGCATTCCCATGGAGGCCAGCAGCGGATTTCCTTTTTCCAGAAACAGATCCTGCTCTGAAAATTCACTGCCATAGCGTTTTTTCGTCTTCCGGATTTCACGTTCCGACAAGATATCGGCCCAGTACTCCCGACAGGGATTCATCAGAAACAGGTTTACCTCAATCAGGTGTGACAGCGCGGCAAATGCACGGAAATAAAACGGCGGCAGACTGGATATGCCAAAAATGGCGAGCCGTTCGGGAAGCAGACTGACATCGCCCGAAAACCGGTGGATCGTTTCCATCAGATGTTTCTGAAGAGATGCGCGATGGCCGGCCGCATTTCCCCCGAGGTTCAGGCTCAGCTCCCGCCACAGATGCGCCTGCCATTGGTGATCCGGCAGCGGCTCTTCCAGCCCTTTTTCCCATTGGAATATCATCTCCGGCCGAAATACCTGATACTGATCAAACAGACCGGCAATTTTCCCGGACAGCTGAAACAGTTTCAGCCCGTCCGGATCATCCGCCAGATAGCGCCCCAGGCTTTCAAAACCCGGCAGTGACAGACAGGCCGGCAGAATCTTCATGATCCGGAACGCCATGATCTCCGGCGTAAACAGATCCATTTGCGGCGATTCCCCCAGCAGGCTTGCGCTGATATCCTGCAGGAACCGATTGGGAAACGGAAACTGGCAGTTGGCGCAGATTCCCGTATGACGGGCAAGCTCAAGCGATATCCACCGCTGCATCCCCTTGCTTTGAACCACAATGACTTCCGGTGTAAACGCGGAACCCGGGGGGATGCGGATAACGCGGGCAAGCGCTTCTCCGAGAATTTCCAGCCGGTTGCTGGTATAGATGCTCATGCCGGGCATAAGTAATTTACCTTGTTTGAGGGTTACCCTGATATTGGATTCACTTATGGATTACCCTCTTTATCCCGGCCCGTCAAGCAAACAGAAGGGATACCCTTACGATTGACCAGACACTGTCAAGCCGGCAGGCCTCAGCCCTTGAACGAACACACTGAAGCCATCCCCCGTCATTTCTGACAGGCGCCAGGTGTATGCACTTTAAACAAGTTCATGCATTTTAAAACTGTCATTTGGGGCACAATGGTTATCCTGCCCTCTCAACCCATCTGGAATACAGATATGAGCGCCATCATCCAACTCAATTACTTTGATATGGGTGTTATACAGGTTATACAAATTGATTCGATTGATCATCTGTAAAGCGTCTCCATCCGCAATCACCTTTCCGGCCTTCAACATGACGACACGGTCTGAAAACCAAAGGGCATGGTCGGGAAAATGGGTGGTTTTGATAAAAGTATACCCATGACGCGCCAGATCCGTGATGCGATACAGCAGACGGATCTGGTTGCCATAATCCAGGCCATTGACCGGTTCATCCATGATAAAAATATCAGCGCCCTGGACGATAGCGCGGGCAATCAGCGTCATTTGGCGTTCACCGCCGCTGACCTCGGTGTAGGGCCGATCTTTAAGGTGGTCGATAGAAAGCCGTTCCAGGGCGTCAAGCGCTGCCTTCTGGTCGTCATTGCTATATTGGAAGAAAAACGGCTTATGAGGGATTCTTCCCATGAGGACAACGTCCATCACGCGGTAACCAAATGCAAGACGATGAGATTGAGGCACATAGGCAATCCGTCTGGCTATCTGTTTAGGCGGAATTTCGGAGACCGACCGGCCTTCAAACAACACCCGGCCTTCCTGAGGGCGGTATAATCCCAGCAGTATTTTGAGAAAGGTCGTTTTGCCGCTGCCGTTGGGTCCCAGAAGTGAGACAATTTCACCCCGTTTAAAAGTGAGCGAAATATCTTTGAGCACGGGTTTTCTGGAATAACCGTATGTGACATGATCGACTGAAATCAAGGTCATCAGTTTCATCCTTTTCTGGCGTTACGAACGACAAGGGCGAAAAAGGGGATGCCTACCAAAGAGGTTAAAATTCCGATGGGGATCTCTATACTGAACAGCAGCCGTGCGATATCATCTGCAATCAGCAGATAGGCGGCACCAATCAATGCGGATGCCGGCAGCAGGATGCGGTTATCCGGGCCAACGAGCATTCGGGCGATGTGCGGAATCAACAGCCCTACCCAGCCAATGACCCCGCCCATAACCACCGTCAGCGAACTGATAATGGTGGCCAGGAAAATGAACAAAAGACGCAGAAAACGAACATTGACCCCTAGTGAACGGGCTTCTTCATCGCCCATGCTCAATACGTTCAGATAACCGGAAAGCAGCAGCAGGCTCAGAATACCGATCAAAACAGGCCCGCACACAGCCAGAACCGTCACGCTGTCAATGGCGGAAAGTCCGCCCATGAGCCAGTAGATTATGGCTGGTAACTGTTCGTAGGGGTCAGCCATGTATTTAACCACTGAAAGTAAGGAAGTAAACAACGCACCGCTGATGATGCCGCCTAATATTAACATCAGAAGCTGATCCCTGCGACTGATCGAAGAGATTGCCAGGGCAGCAAGCACGGCGATCAAGCCGAAGGAAAATGCCCCCAGTTGAACCACAAACCAGCTCCTGGCGACGATCATGCCCACCGAGGCGCCAAAGGAGGCGCCGGCCAGGACGCCCAGCAGTCCCGGAGAAACCAGAGGGTTCATAAACATGGACTGAAAGACCGCACCGGAAACCGAAAGCGCCGCACCGATCAGGATGGCGGCCGTGATGCGCGGCAGCCGGATGTCAATCAGGATATTTTTCAGGATAAGGTATTGATGCTCGTCCGTGACCGGTTGATCCGATACCATCAGCCCCATAACCCGGAGGATGTCGCCGACACTGACCGGATAACGTCCAAGCGACAACGATATCAGGGCTGTCAGGCATAACACGACAAACAGGACGGAAATCATCATTGATGGTTTCATGGCTGTAAAAGCGCCCGGGTTGCCGCATCATCAAGGCAGATATTTAAAAAGAGCTTGTAAAAGGACTGCGTTTCAGCCATGAGATTGAGCGGATAGACCGAAGGATAGAGTGTATGCATGAGCCATTTGACCCCTAACAGCCGCATGAATGACGGGGGACGGTCAAACCAGTTGAACGGTTCTTTCGGAATTCTGTAAACGCGGCCATCCCGGACGGCGCGGATATTTTTCCATTTGGGATTCGCGGCGAGCCGGCTGAAAAACAGCGCCTCATGAGATATGATAACCTGAGGGTTGTATTTCAAAACCTGTTCCATGGATACCTTCTGCATGCCATAATTGCCCTCATCGCTGCAGCGGTGTACGTTTTTACCGCCGCTTAAGGAAATCAGCTGAGCATGAAGCGAGGTGTGGCATTCGGTGCTCAGGCCGTCGGCGCCTTCAGCATAATAGACCGTAACCCGGCTGTCCTCCGGAATGGCGGCGCGCACCCGGACAATCTCATCAAGGGTTTTTTGGGCATATCGGCTGAGCATTTGTCCCCGCTCCTGTTGGTTCAGCAGCTGGCCAAGGAAGCAGAAAACGTCCGGGTAATCGGCCAGAGCGTCCAGGGGAACATGCACCACCGGAATTTGAAACGGTTTGACCACCCGTTCGACCATCTCATTGGCAGCAGACTTCTGCCACATACAATCGAGTATAATATCGGGATGGACCTGCAATAAGGTTTCCAGATTGGGTACCCGCCCCTGACCGAACCAGCCGCCGATCAACGGCAGTTTCCGCAAACGTTGGTCCAGGAATTGCTGCTCCGATTGATTTAATGGAAAATTGAGTCCTGCCACCCGTCCGGGATCAACCGCATACACCATGTAGGTGGATGGTGGCGAAGTACCGTACACCTTTCGGATTTCATCCGGAACGGTCAGCCGCCGTCCGGTCATGTCGATTATGTCCCTGGCCGCAGCATAGGGACCGCACACGGTCATGATGATGAGCACAACAAAATAGCAAAGGCGGTTTTTCAACATCAGGTTTCCTCGGCCACCCGGCTTTTTTCCATTTTTTTGACGCGGCCCCCATCCGGGACATCCCACCAGATAACAGCCCATCGAACGGCCGGTGTGCCCGGCAGAACCCAGCGGCCGTTTTGCCGGGTCAGATGATTTTGAAGAAAATCCCTGAGCCGCTCTTCCTCAAAAGATGTCATATTGCTGAGCATCCACTGGCTTTTCTTGAGTGCATCTTCATGATTCGCGTAGGTCCGGTTAACCGGATGGAATGTAAACGAAAGGTTGGCATAGATACCCATCTGATACAGAAGGTTCAGAAGACAGATATAATCGGGGCCTGATTGGTAACCGCGGCCGACCGCCTTGAAAATGCGTCGATCAAAGGGGCCGTCGCCTACCACGGTGGAAACATAAATGCGTCGTCTGGCAAACCGATTCAGTTTGATGATGGCGCGCTTTAAATCTTCTACGTTCAAGGAACGAGATGCGATGATCACATCATGAACCTCGATTCCCAGACTTTCCCAGTCATCTTCCCAGGCCGCCTGAAGCGGTCTGATATTCGTAATTTTTTTCTGCGTGTATTCTTCTTTGAGTATGGAAAGCATGCGTTCTGAAAAATCCATGGCGGTTATGGAAGCCACTTGACTGGCTAACGGAATGGCTATCGTACCGGACCCGCAGCCTACATCCAGAACGCTCCACTCGGGTTCAGGATTCAGTATCCGGATCAATTGATACGGATAATCGCTTTTATGCTCCCGGTTATCTGAAAAATCGCGGGCACGCTTGTTCCAGAACGCGGCTCCCCGGGGTTGACAGTTTAAACGGCTTTTTCGCTGCGCGGTCTGCCAGGCGGCATTCCAATCGATTCGTTGAATATCGGTTTCCATGATGTGAGACTCCATGCCATTATTATCGCCCTCACAAGTTTTTTCCCTTTTCCGCCGTAACCCAAATTCTATAATCGTTCCTGGAAACAGGGTCCATGCGTTCAAATACTGTTTTGTAATTTATAAGTGATATTGAAGGCCTCCTAACATGTGCCGTTTATAAATGTCAATATGTAATTTTTAAGCTTATTATTTGCGTAAGGTGTCGGATGTAAGTGATATTTCTATCCCTCAGCCGGATTGGGCAGGAAAACAGGGTTATAAAAATAAGAATATTTTAACAGGCGGTTGAAAAGGAGGAAGGAAGCAATACCGATACGCTGTCCAAATCAGGTGCGCGGCAGCAGTGTTATAATCCGGCAATGGTCTTACCGGTCACTGCGCCATCGTAGCCCGGAATTGCGTCAATTTCCCTGCGCAATGCGGCAGACTGGAGCACGTCCAGAAGAATTTTGACCGTGGGATGGTTACTCATATCGGCCGGTATGACCAGATCACAGCGAGCGGCCGTAACAGGTACAAAATCCAGATTATAGACATCCGCAAGCGCCCTCAGGCCCAGAGCGGCATCCGCTACATTACAGGCGATACGATAGGCGCCTTCACGGTGCGAAGTGACTTCATTCTGATAGCCGTTGATGGCTGAACCGGGTATCCCGGCGCGCTGCAGGTGATCATCCAGCAGAATGCGCAGGGCAGCCCCTGGTTCCCGATTGACGAAGCGCACCATGGGCTGGGCCAGGTCGGCAACGGTACGAATTCCCAGGGGGTTGGCTCTGGCCACCATAAGGCCTTCCTCAAGAAGGGAAAAGCCGATGACAAGGCTCCGGATTCCGGCCAGCTTTTGAGCGGCCAGGGTTACATTGGATTCTGTCGTTCCCGTGTTATGCAGGTGGGTTCCAGCCACGTGAGCCAAACCGTTCGCCAGGCTGTCGATTGCATGATGGCTGGAAGCGAATCGACAGTATACGCGCACATCGGGTGCTTTGCTGGAAATGTGATAGCCCAGAATCCCGAGGGCGGGATCACAGCCCATCAGAATAATGGTTTTATTCAAGCGATCCGGAGTCGAGAGGATCTGCGTATTTTTTCCATCTTTACTCAACAAGCCGTCAGCCGGAGAAAAGCCAAATGGCATGGATTCGGCGCCCTGCAGGGGAAAGCCGATCAATCGATCGCGTACACGGCCCAGGATCAAACGGGTTGCCGGTTTTTGCTCGCCGTTGACCACGTGGACAGGCTCGATATCCGGCTGCTCCTCCTGAACAAACAGATCTTCGACGCGACAGCCGAAAACGCGGGCTAATCGAAGCGCGATAGCCGTATTGGGCAGATAGCGCCCGGATTCAATATCGTAAACCGCCTGACGCCGGACGTCGATTTTTTCCGCCAGCTCTTCCTGAGACCAGCCTTTGGCCAGACGGTATCGCTTTACATACGATTTGATGGGGTTATCCTGCTTTGTCATGGGTACCTCAACGGTTTTAACTGACATGAAGCAATGTCAGTCTAAAAAAATATTGACAAAATCCATACTGCATGTAACTTACTCAAGTCAATAAATGTTTAAAAACGTCATTTGGGCTATCGCTATTAATCATGTTCTAAACGTAGTGTTCTGTTTTAAGACAGATATCAGCCATAGAATAGATTGAAGCGGCGTTAAAATCAATAGCCTTTTCCGGTCACCGCCGGCCGGAGGGTTATATGGCCCCTTCATAGGCGGGGAGATGCTTGAGGGTTGGGGATGTTTCCGTATAAAACGAAACGACCAACGAAAATAATAATTAAAAAACGGAGATTGGACATGGCCAAGCAAATTCGGAAAGAGGCGCGAACAAAATCAACAAGCTGGAAGCTATACGGATTGTCAGTCATGATGATGGTCTGGATGGGAGCCGGGATCTTCCCGTTTTCTCCTGTCGCCAGTGCATCAGAAACGGAATTGGTGGTATTTGCGGCCGCTTCCACCACGAATGCCGTTACCGAAGTCGGAGAAAAATTTGCCGTCCGTAATCCGGGCCACATCAAAACGTCATTTGCCTCGTCTTCCACCCTGGCCAAACAGATTGCCAACGGAGCACCGGTGGATGTTTATATCTCAGCGAATAAAAAGTGGATGGATTTTCTTGAAGAAAAAAATTTATTGGCGCAAGGCAGCCGGTTTGATCTGCTGAGCAACCGCATCGTGCTCATTGTCCCGGATGACAGCCGTTTGGAACCGGTAACACTGGGGCCTGATTTTCCCCTGGCTGCCATGCTGGACGGCGGGCGCCTGTCTCTTGGCGATCCCGAGCATGTACCCGCCGGTATATACGGGAAAAAAGCCTTACAGTCCCTGGCGATATGGGAGAGTGTAAAAGATCATCTGGCCCCCATGAAGGATGTGCGGGCAGCGCTGACATTGGTGGAGCGCGGGGAAGCGCCTGTGGGGCTGGTATATGCCACTGATGCCGCCATTTCTAAAAAAGTGCGCGTGATCGGGGTGTTTCCCGAGGAGAGTCATCCCCCCATTGTGTATCCGGTAGCCGTAATGTCCGAACGGTTAACACCGGCAGCCGAGCGGTTTTTAAATTTTCTGAAGACCCCTGAAGCCATGGCGGTTTTTGAAAAATACGGGTTCAGCAGTATACGCTGATGGATTTATTTCGCCTGACGCCCCTGGAAATAGATGCCTTACGACTGAGTCTTGTGATATCCGGATGGGCCGTGGCCGCCAGTCTGCCGTTTGGAATTCTGGTAGCCTGGATATTGGCCCGCATGCGTTTTCCGGGCAAGAACCTTCTGGATGGTCTGGTACACCTGCCGCTGGTGCTGCCGCCCGTAGTGACCGGTTATCTGCTGCTTCTGCTTATGGGGCGAAATGGCCTTGTCGGGGCGGCTCTGTACAAATATATGGGGATAGTCCTTGCGTTTAACTGGAAAGGGGCTGTCTTTGCCGCTGCAGTGGTGTCTTTCCCCTTGCTGGTACGTTCGGTGCGCTTATCCCTGGAAAGTGTGGATCAAGGGCTGGAAGCCGCAGCGCGCACGCTGGGGGCGGGTCCGTTACGAGTTTTTTTTACGGTTACGCTGCCGCTGATGGTGCCGGGAACCATAACCGGTACGATTCTCGCGTTCGCCCGCAGCCTGGGGGAATTTGGTGCCACGATCACGTTTGTATCCAACATCCGGGGGGAGACCCAGACGCTGCCGCTGGCCCTTTACACCCTTACCCAGGTTCCGGATGGCGAGGCAGGGGCGTTGCGGCTGTGTATTTTATCGGTTATCGTGGCCATGGGCGCCTTGATATGTTCGGAAACGCTGGCTCGACGGTTTGCCGCCCGAATGAAAGGATGAATGCTCCTGGAAATTAACGTTAAACGCAAACAGGGCAACTTTGTCATCGATGCCGCATTCAAGGGCGCAGGATCGGGTATCACCGCCCTGTTTGGCCCTTCCGGTGCCGGCAAGACCTCTGTGGTCAACATGGTGGCAGGGTTGCTGCGGCCGGATAGCGGTCAGATCACGATCAATGGCTGCTGCCTTTTGGATTCGGCAAAACACATCAATCTGCCCCCTGAACGGCGTCGGATCGGATACGTTTTTCAGGATGGCCGGTTGCTGCCCCATCTTTCAGTTCGTTCCAACCTGACGTACGGGATGCGCCTTGTTCGGCCGGACCAGCGTTTCGTCAAATTTGATCCGGTAGTGGATCTTCTCGGGATCAGTCACCTGCTGGATCGTCGCCCGGCCAGACTTTCCGGCGGCGAAAAGCAGCGGGTGGCGATTGGCCGCGCCTTGCTGACCAGCCCCACCTTGCTGCTGATGGATGAGCCCTTGGCCTCACTGGATGCGGCGCGAAAGGCCGAGGTACTGCCGTTTATCATTCGGTTGGCCCGCAAGTTCTCCATCCCTGTTCTTTATGTCAGCCACGCCATGGATGAAATTCTTAATCTGGCGGATCACATGGTGCTGATGGACGCCGGGCGTGTGCTGGCTTCCGATTGTATTGAAAAACTCTTGTCCCGTACGGACTTTCAATCCCATTTAGGGCAGGCTCAAAACGTCAATGTGATTCCGACGGTCGTTGACGTTCCACGTGACAATTTTGGCCTCACCCACCTTCGTTTTGGCGGTGGAATCCTCAGGGTGCGTCACTTCCAGGCGCCCCGGGGCGCCATGGTAAGGGTAGGCATCCCGGCCAGCCACGTGGCTATTGCCCTGGAATCGCCCTGTCAGACAAGTTTTCAAAATATCTTTCCCGGTAAAATTCGAGAGATTTTCGATGATGGCGCTTCATTCATTAACGTGCGCATGGATATCGGCAGTACGATCTGTGCTCGAATCACCCGTCAATCCTGCCAGCACCTATGTCTGAAACCCGATCTGCCTGTTTATGCCCTAATCAAGAGCGTTTCGGTTTCTCTGGGGATATCGCCCGAATCAACGGGTTATAAAAATCACCTCACCCGCAGGCCATATTCAGATTGACAGAACCCATGATTCGTATATAACCATATGTTTTTTAGATCCCTTCTGGGGCCGAAACACCCGAATCAAAAAAATATCAACCGATCAGAAAAGGCTTTCATGTTAACCCACACGTTTCATCACATACCCGGTATCGGCGAAAAAAGCGAAAACCGCCTGTGGGCATCGGGTGTGACCGGCTGGAACTGCCTGGAAGCACTTGACACGATCAAGCTGCCGGCCCGAAAGCAGGATATCATCACAAACGCTATCCGCGAATCGATCCGGCATCTGGAAGCAGAAAACCCCTCGTACTTTGAGCAACGGCTGCCCGCACACCTGCTCTGGAGATTTTTCCCGGACTTCAGGCATCAGACCGCATACCTGGACATTGAAACCGACGGTCTGGATCGATACGGCGGACAGATTACCACCATCGCGCTTTATGACGGCCAGTCCATCTGCTGGTATGTAAACGGGGAGAATCTGGACCGGTTCGTCTCTGACATCCGACGGTATAAGGTCATTGTCACTTATAACGGAAAATGTTTTGACATTCCGTTCATCGAGGAGTTTTTCGGCATTCACATGCCCCATGCCCATATCGATCTGAGATATATTCTGGGCAGTCTGGGATACAGGGGCGGGCTGAAAAACTGCGAAATTGATCTGGGCATTGACCGGGGCGAGTTAAAGGGAATCGATGGACGTTTTGCCCCGCTGCTGTGGGAGGACTACCGAAGGAACCATAACCGAAAAGCGCTTGAGACGCTGATAGCCTATAACATTGAAGATGTCATCAATCTGGAAACATTGATGGTCATGGCGTTTAATATGAAGCTGGGAAATACGCCGTTTTCAGAATCCGACCGCATTCCCCTGCCCGAAGCACCGGAGATACCCTTTCGAGCGGATGCCAAAACCGTGGGAAAAATCAAACAAAGCGCCTGCTCCGATATATTTTATTGATAAAAAAAACGCGGTGAATGACCACCGCGTTTTATTATGCCTTCACAAACTGACACCTGGATTATTTAAGCCAGGCATTGACTTTGTCCGGATTTTCCGTTACCCATTTTTTTGCGGATTCGTACTCATCCATCCCATCCTGATTCCAGACCATGACCTGTCCGATATCAGCGGTGGTCCAGTAAAAGTTATCCAGAAATTTATAAACATCCGGCATGTCCGTATCCAGGCCTTTGCGCACGAGGGTATTGATGGTTTCTTCACTTCCGTATAACCCTTTAGGATCATCTAAAATTTTAAGGTCCCATCGGCCAAATTTCCAGTGTGGCGCCCATCCGGTCACCACAACCCATTTTTTTTTCTTGATCGCGTTACCCAGAACAGCGGTCATCATGGCACCGGAGCCTTCCATGAGCTCAAATTTATCAAGCTTATATTCGGCAAGTACGGTTTCCGTTGTTTTCATCATTCCGGCGCCCGGGTCGATTCCGGTTATTTTGCCGTCAAATTCTTTCGCATGCGCATTGAGCTGATCAATCGAATCGATGGTAACATAGGCCGGAACCACCAGGCCCAGTCTGGCGCCATGTAAATTCGGCCCCAGATCCACCACCTTATCTTTTATTTTTGCAAGATAATCCTTGTGCGTTACCGGAAGCCATGCAGTTGTCATGGCATCGATATCACCGGTTGCAAGCGCCTGAAACATGGCCGCGGCAGATACCGATGTGAGTTCGCATTCATATCCGAGTTTTTCCTGAATCACCGCCTTTACCACATTCGAGCTTGCGGTAGCACATGCCCATTCCACATAGGCGATCTCAACCTTTTGTTTTTTGTCTGCTGCTGAAGCCAGACCCGCCATCATGACACACATCACAATGGCCAGTACCCATGTAATCGTTTGTTTTGCTTTCATTTACTTACCTCCTGGTCCGGCCGGGCCGGAACCATAATATTCGCACGTTATAATGAATGTCATTCATATCAGTCTAATATTTTTCGTCTGCCCAGCTGCTGCATAATCCGATCCAGGACTATGGCGAGAATCACGATACTGAGCCCCGCTTCAAACCCCTTTCCCGGCTGTAGTCTCTGGATGGCTTTCCAGACTTCGCCGCCAAGGCCTTTGGCGCCAATCATAGAGGCAATGACAACCATCGAAAGCGCCAGCATGATCGTCTGATTTACTCCGGCCATGATGGTGGGCGTCGCCATGGGTATCTGGAGTTTAAACAGTTTCTGCCACCGATTAGAACCAAATGAATCTGCCGCCTCAATTAGGTCATCAGGCACCTGTTTTATGCCGAGGCAGGTTAATCGGATCGCCGGAGGCACCGCAAAAATCACCGTTGAAAAAATAGCCGCCACTTTGCCCAATCCAAAAAACGGTATCGCCGGAATCAGATAAACAAAGGCCGGCATGGTCTGCATAAAATCAAGAACCGGCATGAGTATTTTGTAAACCACATGATTCAAAGCAGCCAGAATACCTAACGGAATTCCCATCGCAATCGTTGCCAGCGTTGCGATGCAAACCAGCGCAAGCGTACTGATCATGGTCTGCCACAAGCCCATATTGTCAATCAGAAAAAAGCCCAGAAAGCAGAATATGGCAACCCCTTTTCGTTTGGTCACACCCCATGCCGCTAAAGACAAAAGTACAATAAACAGCCATGGAGGTATAAACCCCATCACATCGATCAGCAGGTCAATCCCACTTTCGGTAATATCCGAAATCACCTTCGTCATACCCGAAAAATGATCAACCAGAAAATCAATAAGCGATTCAACAGCCTCTCCAACCGGTATGCCAGGTATGAAAGCTCCCATCATGAGCGGCCTCCATTTGCCAGTGCTGCCAGCAGTGTCCCTCGCACAATCACCCCGATGAGCTTGTTGCCGTCAGAAACAACCGCCAGGGGATATGGCAGATCTTTCATAATATCGACCAGATCGGAAGCCGGCGTATCGGGTGGTACCGTCGTGATATCGCTTCTCAGAATCTTTTCAAGATCATGGTTGTTCGCTTTCAATGCAATGGCTGCATCTTCGGCAGATATGATTCCCCTGAGCGTGTTGTCTTTTTTAACAATGAACAGACTTGAAATATCGGCCTGCTCCATTTTTCTCAGCGCTGTTCGGGGCCCGTCATTTTTCAAATTCCCAACCGCCTTACTCTTTTTCATTATGGATTCGGCGGTCAGGACTTTTGAGATATCGACGTCTGCCACAAACCGGGCCACATAGTCGGTTGCCGGATTTGTGAGAATATCCTCTGGCGTGCCTGCCTGCACGATCTGCCCGTCCTTCATCAATATGATCCGGTCTCCGAGCTTCAGTGCTTCGTCCAGATCATGACTGATAAACACGATGGTCTTTTGCACCCGTTCCTGAAGATCCAGCAGTTCATCCTGCATATTTTTCCGGATCAGCGGATCCAATGCGCTGAAGGCCTCATCCATCAATAAAATATCCGGATCCAGGGCCAGCGCCCTTGCCAGCCCCACCCGCTGCTGCATTCCACCGCTGAGTTGGCTGGGATAAGAATTTTCCCAGCCGGCAAGACCCACCAGTTCAAGGGATTCCATTGCTTTTTTATGCCGTATGGATTTTTCCATGCCCTTTACCTCGAGCCCGTACCCCGTATTCTGCAGCACTGTGCGGTGAGGAAACAGCGCAAAATTCTGAAATACCATTCCGAATTTCTGCTGCCGTACCATCCGAAGCTCCAGGGGCGTCAATGTGGTAATATCCTGACCATCCACGTAAACCTTCCCCCGGGTGGGCTCTATCAGCCGGTTGATACATCTGACGAGGGTCGATTTACCACTTCCCGAAAGCCCCATAATAACCAGGATTTCTCCCTCTGCCACATCAAAGCTGACATCGGCGACCCCGACACTCTGTTTTGTCTTTTTAAAAATTTCATCCTTTGACATCCCGGCATCAAGCATTTTCAATGCCTTCTCCGGATGCTTGCCAAAGATTTTTATCAAATTACTGATTCTGATTTTGTTTCCCATATGACTTTCTATTGATTAGCTGTTACCAGTTATTGGTTATCCGAGCTCCGAGCTCCGATCCATGCGATTGGACAAATTGCATTGTATCCAATATTTATACATGTCTTTAGCGCTAAAAACAATGGCTTTATTATTTTTACCGCTTTATAATCCAAGCATCTTTGGTTAAATATACATTATAACCCATGTATATATGGTTTCATCGTGTTCAATATATTTGTTCCATTTTACAAACTATTTTATATTGGGCAGGCTTAATATCAGACTCGATCAAACCGGTTACCTCCACCACCTGGGACTGTCAGTGGAATCAAACTTGAAAAAAATATCTGAACAGGATATTTTCGAAAAATTCAGGATACACAAAATGCACGATGGGCGGTGGGACAGGATTTCGCCATGTTATTTATTTTTCAACCATAAAGGCACACATTATGAATCAATCAGAAACACACAATAACAAATCGCCGCAGTTGTGCAAAGAAGTGCTTATTTCGCTCCGGAAAATCATTCAGGCCATTGATCTCCACTCCAAAAAACTGAGCCGTGAATATGGGTTGACCGGCCCCCAGCTGGTCATTCTCCAGGAGATATCAAATCACGACCAAATGTCCGTTACCGAGTTAGGCAAATCAATCAGTCTGAGCCAGGGGACAGTTACGGACATATTGTCACGCTTGATAAAAAAAGAGCTCATCACCAAAAAAAGAAGCCCTTTCGATAAAAGACGGGTAGAGATCCAACTGACTGAAAACTGCCGGCAATTACTTGATAAAGCCCCTCCGCCCCTTCAGGAAACATTCATGGAACAATTTTCAGAAATAGAAGAATGGGAACAATTAATGATCCTGAGTTCACTGCGACGGCTGGTCGATATGATGTCCGCAAAAAAAATCGAGGCCTCCGCCATACTGGCGGCAGGGCCTCTGCATGACGAGAAGGCGTGAAGGGACAGATTAGCCAGAGATCAAAAGTCAGAGGTCGGAGATAAAATCCGTAAAATCTTTTCCCCGGATCGTGCTGGAGAAACCGGCAATGGGCGGGACGGAGTGGTGGCCGCAGTTATGATCAAGCCCGCCCCAGGGGACAGGCCCGGGGCACTGAGGGATTTTTCCCGGAGGCAAGGCGTACTGAAGTACTGAAAGTGTATTGGAATTTTCGATAAAAACTGTCCTATATATCAATATTTGATATTTGACATATCAATATTTCCTATTGTACAAGGCGTCATCTTGGTTTGCTTATCAAAATGGTGTTATGCCGTAAAAAAAATCGAAAAAAAAATGAGTAACGTGCGTGGACTGCGTATCGGGATCGATTGCGCCATGAGAGGGCAAAGTGGAAATGGCTGAAAGTCAGGGGTGCAGGGTCAACGAAGTATTTCCGGAAGGAAAAGGTTATCGAATCACAATTACGAAGGGATAAGCCGTGCTCAGATTCTTCAAAAAGAGAAAACCGACACCAAATAAAAAACAGCGGGGCCCGTCCGCCGATTTTGGCATTCTGGTTTTCGAAAATACCAGTGACGTTATTCAAGCCGAAAAGATTCTGAAGCAGGCGGGATGGTGTATTCGGGTCATGGGCCCGCCCCCGTCTATTCAAACCGGATGCGATCTGGTCATCGAATTTCCGCTGATAGAAGAACTCAATATTTTGCGGGAGCTTGACAATGCAGACATATCTCCCCTTAAAGTTGTTCCGGTGACAGCACCGCTCCTTGAACCCGTCAGCCTTTTTCAAACCAAGGACTTTGGTGAATACCTCATGGTGCGCGCGGCCAACATGAAAATCACCATCAGCAAAAAGGACAGGAAAATAGTAAACATCTCCGGTGGGGGGTGCCCGGATGTTCCGTATCTGGCCCAGGAAATGGTAGGCAAAACTTTGGCTGAAGCCCCCCGACCCAAAGATTTGGGGCACACCCTTTGTGGGTACGCCCTTGAGCTGGCATATGAGGAGTTACTTCGAAAATGATAGGCATCGTCGGTACTGTTCCAGACCTTCAATTACCCTTGATTCACGGAAAAGCCCGTTTGATCGACAACCAGATTGAAATAAATGGCCGACGCATCGACATCAATCGATGCACCCCGGCGCTCATCGGAGCTGCACTCAAGGCTTCCGAGTGCGTCCACTGCCCGGAGATTTATGCTTTTTTGGTTGGGGACACAGGCAAGGGAGACGGCAGTCGCAAACTGTATCAATTTCTCGCACAGCATTTGCAAGAGTTTGATTTCCAGGTTTTGACTTTTCACTACCTGCAACCGGATGTAGACTGGCACAACAAAGTCCTGCTTGCCGTTGAAACGATGCAAAAGCGACCGATCCTGATTGCCGACGCCGGTTTTATGTACGCCGCCAAAATGAGCGGCCAATCCGAATCCTATGATTTTTTCACACCGGATGTCGGCGAATTGGCTTTTCTTGCAGATGAACTTGCACCCCACCCTTTTTACACGCGAGGATTTATCCTTCACGCCAATGACAATGTGCCCGACTTGATCCGTCAGGCCTATCAGCACCATAATGCTGCCAGGTATCTGCTGGTCAAAGGTGAATCAGACTACATTGCTCATGAGAAACAGCTGGTCCAAACTGTGGATCATCCCTCCTTTGAGGCAATGGAGGCGATTGGCGGCACGGGAGATACAATGACCGGATTGCTTTCCGTCCTGTGCTGCGCTGATTTTAAAATGACAGACGCAGCTGTTCTGGCTGCAAAGGTTAACCGCTGGACCGGCTATTACGTCAATCCAAGTCCTGCAACCCAGGTTTTTGAACTGATTGAAAAAATTCCGCAGGCCCTAAACAGGGTGCTGAATGAAGACAACTAAATTTTAATGCTTGCCTTGCATCATAAATCAATTAAAATAAACAGTAGCCCCCTTCGCTGAAAAAGTCGACTTCACACTCACGATATCCGGATATGACATGACGGGTTTCCCACCTGTTTGTAATTATAAATTTACAGCATTGGAACTTCAATTTTTTAGGGCTTGATCATAGAGGATGTTACAAAATAAAAGCTTCTTACGTTTTGCCTTTTGCCTCAAGCGATAGCGATCCTCAATACGCAATCAAAAAAACAGGAACAGGCCATGTACGCCATCGCTCTGAAGATGCTCATCGGCGATCGGGGCAAATATCTGGGCATAATTATGGGCCTGACATTTGCTTCACTGCTCATTACCCAGCAGGCAGCCATTTTCACCGGATTGATGACCCGCACCTATGGTACGATTACCGATTTGTCGCAGCCGGACATCTGGGTGATGGACCCCAAAGTGCAGTTCATCGACGATATAAAACCCCTCCAGGACACGCAGCTGTACAGCGTCCGGGGGGTCCGGGGGGTCGACTGGGCGGTACCCCTGTACAAAGGGCTTCTCAAGGCCCGCCTCGAGAATGGAAACTATCAGATCTGCAACGTTATCGGCCTGGACGATGCCACTCTGATCGGCGGTCCGCCCGAAATGATACAGGGGCGGTTAAGTGACCTGCACCGGCAGGACGCCATCATTGTCAATGACGCAGGGGCAAGGACGCGGCTGGCAAAACCTCCAGATGTCCCCGGCGGCGCTCCCCGGCCCCTGAGCGTCGGAGATACCCTGGAAATTAACGATCATCGGGCCGTCGTGGTGGGCATCTGCCGGGTGTCCAGAACCTTTCAGTCCCAGCCGGTGGTGTTTACCACCTACACCCGGGCCACGATTTTTGCGCCGCGGGAACGAAAGCTCCTGTCCTTTATTCTGGTCAAAGCAGTTGAGGGCGAAGATATCGGCGCGCTCTGCGATCGTATTGTGCAGCAGACAGGACTGTCAGCTTACGCGGCAGAAAAATTCAAGGATCTGACCTATGACTATTTCATGAAAAATACCGGAATTCCCATCAACTTTGGCATTGCGGTTGTGCTGGGCTTTATCATCGGCGCCGCCATCGCCGGCCAAACTTTTTATAACTTTATCCTCGAAAATCTTCGATATTTCGGCACATTGAAAGCCATGGGGGCCGGAAATGCGATGCTCCTGCGTATGATTCTTCTTCAATCTTTGGTGGTCGGCGTCATCGGATACGGACTGGGCGTGGGCGGGGCGTCGGCTTTCGGGCACCTTCTGGGTGGCACAGAGCTGTCCTTTCGCCTGACCCGTGAGCTGCTGATGCTTTCAGGAGGGGCCATCATCCTGATATGTTTATTGTCCGCCCTGATCGGCATTCGGAAGATCATACGGCTGGAACCTGCAATCGTATTCAAGAGCTGACAGGATGGAAGAAAAAAACCCAACGTCTGCCGTCTTCTGCCGGGGCATCGTCAAGAGCTATGCAACCGGTCCGTCAAAGGTCATGGCCCTGCGAGGCGTGGATCTTGACGTAAGCATGGGGGAGCTGCTCCTGCTTGTGGGTCCTTCGGGCTGCGGCAAAACCACCCTGATTTCGGTCATCGCCGGAATCCTGGATCTGGATGAAGGCCAGTGCCGTGTATTTGACCACAACATGGCCGCAATGGGGGCGAGAGGCAAAACAAAATTCCGCGGGCAGAATCTCGGATTTGTCTTCCAGAGTTACAACCTGCTGCCCACCCTGACCGCCGTGGAGAATGTGGCCGTCCCCCTGCTGATTCTGGGCAGGTCACAAAAACAATCATTTGCCCTGGCCGCGCAACTTCTGGAAAAGGTGGGATTGCAGGACCGGGCCCTTGCCCGGCCGTCCGAGCTTTCCGGCGGCCAACAGCAGCGCGTGGCCATTGCCCGGGCCCTGGTCCACCAGCCCCGGCTGGTGGTATGCGACGAGCCCACCAGTGCACTGGACGCCGATACCGGCCAGAGGGTCATGAAGATTCTCAGAGAGACAGCCCTGTCCGAAAACCGTGCCCTGATCATTGTCACCCACGACAGCCGTATTTTTAACTTTGCAGACCGCATCGCCCGGATGGATGACGGCCGGATCACGGCGGTCGAGTCCCAGATCGCCCATTAAACGAGGCCTGTTTATGATTCGAAAGTACCTGTTTCCCATACTGGCTCTTGCCGGGTTTATCTTTGGCCTGTGGATGGTAATGCAGTCGGAAAAACCGGTTCCGGCATCTGCTCCCATCGCCGATCCCCCCCGATCCCCTTTTTCCGATAAAATTTCCGGTTCCGGCATCGTCGAATCCGGTACCCGGAATATTTCCATCGCTGCGCCGGTTTCAGGCATTGTCACCCGCGTGTTTGTAAGGGTCTCCGATCGAGTCCGTGAAGGGGATACCCTGTTCATGATTGACGATCGCCAGGCGCGCGCTGCCCTGAACGCTGGTAAAACAAAAGTGGCCGAAGCCCGAAAAACGCTGGAGCGACTGCTCAAAGCGCCCCGGAAGGAATCTGTTCCGCCTCTTCGGGCAAAGGTGTCTGAGGCACGGGCCGAACTTGAGAATCTGAAATTTCAACTCCAAACCGCCGAAAGCATAACAGACCCCGGGGCCCTGAGCCGTGAAGAGCTGAACAACCGCCGGTATGCGGTTCAGACCGCGGAAGCCCGGCTGGCCCTGGCAAAGGCGAACCTGGCGCTCCAGGAGGCCGGTGCCTGGCAAGCGGACATCGATGTGGCCGAGGCGGTCGTTGCCGGTGCCGAAGCCGAGGTTCAGAAAGCAGAAACGGATATCGATCTGCTGCGGGCACAGGCGCCGGTCGAAGGAAGCATCCTTCAGGTCAACATCCGTCCGGGCGAATATGCACAGAGCGCCGTCGTATCCCCTGCCCCAATTTTGCTGGGCAACCTGGACCGTCTCCATGTCCGGGCGGATATCAATGAAAATGACGCCTGGCGTTTCAGGCCCGATGCCCGGGCCGTGGCCTCCGTCCGCGGCAACTCGAAGTTAAAGACCCAGCTGACCTATGAATATACCGAACCGTATGTCATTCCCAAGCGTTCGCTGACCGGGGACAGCACCGAACGTGTCGATACCCGTGTTCTGCAGGTCGTATACAGCTTCAGCCGGCAGGATCTGGCGGTCTATCCCGGCCAGCTGATGGATGTATTTATCGAGGACCTTTCCGGCACCGATGCACCGCCTTCGGGCTCCCGTTCATCCGGAGAATCCTCATGATGATGCGCCGGCTTGCGATATGCGCCGCCGTGCTTTTCATCTGCGCCTGTTCTGCGGCAGGACCCGACTATCAACGTATCGATCCGTCCATGCCGGACCGTTTCAGCTCCCTTGAGCCGGAAATGATTTCGGAAGCAGCCGCAGCCGGCAACACCCCGGAGGCATGGTGGAAAGCGTTCGATGATCCGGTGCTGGACATGCTGATGGAACAAGCCGTGAGCGGCAGCCCTGACCTTCAGGTTGCCACCGCCCGGGTGCGACAGGCCAGGGCGCTTCGGGGAATCGCATCCTCAAAATATTTGCCGGAAGGAAACGTGACTGCCGAATACCAGCATCAACGACGCACGGAATCCGGGCTTTCAGGTACCGCATCCGGCATTTCGCCGAGCGGCGATTTCAACGACCGGCAAAGCGATCTGTACCAGGCCGGGTTCGATGCCTCCTGGGAGATAGACATATTCGGTGCTCTGCGACGCGAAGTGGAAGTAGCGGATGCGCAGCTGGCTGTTTACGAAGAAGCCCGGAAAGACACGCTTATTGCTCTCCGGGGAGAAGTGGGCCGAAATTACATGGAACTGCGTGCGCTGCAGCTTCGCCTGGACATCGCCGGAGAGGACATACTCTCAAGGCAAAAAATCGTAGCGCTAAACCGAATCCGCTATGAGTCCGGTCTGATCAACGAACTGGAACTGGCCCGGGCCACGGGAGCACTGGCCAATGCCGAATCCACCGTTCCTGCCCTGGAACGATCTGTCCATGAGGTCATGCATCGGCTGGCGGTGCTGTCCGGGCTTCAGCCCTCGAGCCTCGTGCAGGAGCTGAGCCGCCCGGCCGATCTGCCGCAGGTTCCCGAACATCTTCTGGTGGGGCTTCCCTCTGACCTTCTTCAACGCCGTCCGGACATTCGAAAGGCGGAACGCGAACTGGCGGCCTCCACGGCCCGAATCGGCATTTCAACCGCCGAATTGTTTCCCCGCTTTTCGCTCACCGGCGCATTTGGCTACCTGAACTCAAAACCGGATGATCTCATGACAGAGCGCAGCAATTTCTGGAACATCGGCCCTGCTCTGCACTGGAATATCGTAAATCTCAAACGAATTTTAAACACCATCGAAGCAGGCAAGGCCGAGCGGGACGGGCTCCTGGCCCGATATCACCAGCAAATCCTTATCGGTTTGGAAGAAGTGGAAAATGCCCTTGTCGGCACCTCACGGGAAAAGATCCGAACAGCATCCCTTCATAAGGCGGTAAACGCCAACCGGCTTTCGACACAGCTGGCCGAATCACGCTATATAGCCGGCCTCGAAAACTACCTGTCGGTGATTGACGCCCAACTGGCCCTGCGCACGTCTCAGGACCTGCTTGCCCTCAGCCGCAGGAACCTGGCGATTGCATTCATATCTCTTTACAAGGCACTTGGCGGTGGCAACTGACGTCATACGGATCGAAACAGCATCACGCCGCCGGCCGGGCCCAGGCGAAAAAGAGAGGAATATATGATACAGATCGGCAAACCCGCACCGGTTTTTGAAACCACCGCCTTTCACCGGGGACAGATCAAACCCATCCGGCTTTTTGATTACCGCGGCCAGTGGGTCCTGCTGTTTTTCTATCCGGCCGATTTCAGCAGGGTCTGACCGACCGAACTGGCGGCAGTTGCCGTCAAATATCCCGCGTTCAGGGAACTGGATACCGAGGTGCTGTCAATCAGCACCGACAGCGTCGAGTCCCACCGGAAATGGCAGGAAAAAAAATTATCGCGTATGGTTACCGGAGGGGTCGTGTTTCCGATGCTGACCGACCCCGGCGGCCGGATCGGACGATGCTACGGGGTGTTTGATGATGAAAAAAAAAAGGACGCCCGGGGTTGTTTCATTATCGACCCCCGGGGCGTTGTTCAGGCGGTCGAAATCATGGCAGACCCTGCGGGGCGTAACGTCACGGATATTTTACGCCGACTGCGGGCCCTGCGGCATTTTTCTGAAACAGGCGACTACCTTCCCTGCGGATGGGAACCCGGAAAGCCGACACTGCCCCGTGATCCGGAAGCCGCCGGAGTCGAAAAATCGTGGGAAACGCGGCATGCGTTCTGATAAAAACACCTGGCATCAAAATAAAAAAATATGACCCGCGTCAATTTATTCTTTGTTTTTAACCCTTATTTGATTCTTCTTAGATCCCTTTTTGATATTGAGCGTCAGTTGAGGGGTGAATACTTTGCTGGAGTTTCTTTTTTGCATCGGGATTTCCATTGAGCAGATTTTCAAAAAGTTTTATTATCCCGGATTTATCCGTCTCTATTCTGGTTTCGGTTTTTATCTCCCTTAAATCAATGAAAAAACCGGAAAAAATATCCGGCAAATCAGTAACGATATCTGTATTCAAGAAATTGTCATTATTATAGATACAATGATAATTCCCCTTTGTTTTTTCAATAAAAAGAGGAATCTGTTTTAAATTTGTAATTAATGAAGATTTATCACACTTTTGAATACATTCCTCATCAATCCTATCTTTTTCACATCCAATAACCTGATGAAATAAACATTGTCTGCTGGTTAGAAGTAAAATAGGGTGATAAATGCTATAGTATAGTTTGAAATTTTCAGGGCGAATAATACTTTTTATCTGATATTTGCTGATCTCATTTGAAATAAATGAGCCATAACAGTTAAAATTTTCTTTTAAAGATATAAGGCTAAAGGAATTAACCAGATTAAGATAGGGTCCTGCTATCCAGGGGATTTTATTTTTATAAGCTTCATAAGCAATTCCGGTATTATTTGTTACAATAAGTTCGGGGCGCACCTGTTGAAGAAATTCAACCGCAGCAGTATAGTTTTCTCCTATTAAAACAGCTGGAAACCAGGGAATTATTTTTTTATTTTTAAAAAAAAGATCTATAAACCCGGAATATCCATCTTTGAAACCATTGGGGAGTTGGAAAAAAAAATTTGCAGAGGTCTTATTACAAAGATACAAATCCTTCTGGGAAGAGATTAATACGGCAAGATCGGGTTTAATTTTTGATGTGCTTTGTTTTTTTAAGATTGGAACGCCGATTGGGGCAATAATTTCTTTTGAATCATTTAAGATGGAGAAAACCCTTTTTTTAATTATAGTCAGCGCTTTAAAAGGTAGAAAAAGATCACTTTTAAGATCTTCCAATTCTATATGCTTAATGTAATATTCCGTATCATTTAAGGCTTTAAGCCTTTCAAATAAAACATCATAATTCAGGCACATCGCCGTGCTTTTCTTGCTTTTTGGAGTAAGCTTTCTGCTATCTGGCGGTATTGATCTTTGGTTCAGACTGCGCCGGTTCAGGGGGGTGGATGTACCTGATTTTGAAAGATTAATTTCAGAAAGTACAACAAATGACGTATCCGGAGTTTTTACAGATACCTTTAAAGGGGTATCAAGTTCTCCTGAAATGTTTATTATTAAAGGAATTTTATCTATACTTAAATTTTTAATTTTATTTTTAACATTCTTTGAAATTTCTTCTTTTTCTTCAAAAAATTCTATTTGATCTTCTTCTTTTTTTTCATTCGTAGAATAATTATTAATATCAGAAAGATGTTTAATTGAATTATCCCTGGGATTATCAATAAACATATTTTTATTAATATCTCCCTTTAAATAGGAATTTGAAAAATCCCGGTTAAATACCTTATAAAAATCGCTATTGTCATTATTCAGGCTGTCCTGGTCATAAAAACTCCGGATTTGTTTTTTCCAGCAATTTACCACCGTATATACGTATTCAAATTTCTTTATTCTTCCTTCAATCTTTATCGAGTCAACCCCTGCATCAGATATTTTTCTTAGATCAAAATATGCCGAATTATCTTTAAGATTAAGAGGAAAATTTTTACCTTCAGGCGTGGTTAAATATCTATTTCTACAAGGTTGACTGCATCTGCCGCGATTTCCAGAGTTCCCTTCAAGGACAGAACTCATATAACAAATGCCTGAAAACGAGATACAGTAGGACCCGTGGACAAATACTTCAGTCGAGATATTTTTTTCATGACCGGTCAGAGTTAACGCTTTTATCTCATGAATATTTAACTCTCTTGCGAGATTGACCCGGGTAGCAGTCAGTTTGCTTAAAAATTTTATCTGACCCTCATTATGCGTATTAAGCTGTGTAGATGCATGTATTTTAAGCCCTTTGAAATATTTAGATAACAGATAAAACAGTCCTATATCCTGAATAATTACGCCATCGATACTTGTATTTATCAGTTTATTCAGTAACCGTATAATAGTCGGGATCTCACATTCCACTATAATTATATTAAGGGTTAGAAAAACTTTGCAGTTTTTTCTATGAGCAAGATTTAAAATCCCGTTTAAATCTTCAAAGGTTATATTTGTTGCCCGGTCTCGAGCATTAAATTTAATCAGACCGCAGTATATAGCATCAGCCCCTGCTGCAATTGCAGCTTTTATAGAATCAATATCGCCACCGGGTGCAAGTAATTCAATTTTTCTTTTCATAGGATGAACTGTAACTCAATTAAAATCGGTGATAGAAAAAAACGCTTTTCTAAAATTTCAGATATGTATCTGTGATGATGAAATTCATCAGTGTGTCATGCGGTATCATTCGTTCGCAGTCCGGAAGGCCCGCTTCCTTTGCACCTCGTCTGACGCCGAAGACCGGCCCGCTTCCCGTATCCGGTTACCCTGACACAGGGGACCGCTGCTACGCGATGAACGAGCAATTATCACGGCTGACGCCTTTCAGTCAACAAGCCGCATCAGGCTTATCCTGGCGCTCAGGAAAAACACGAAAAAATTGTCAGTCATTTAGCACCTGCCCGAAAGTGTAAAGGCTTTCGACTCCGGCCATGTTTCATATTCTCACCGCCCGCTTCGCTTGAGGCGCTGAGAACGCAGAGTAAAAAAACAGTTTTGCCCTCAGCGTTCATAGGGCCTCAAGTCAAATGCCTTTCCCTTGTATCCGGGAATAGAATGCATGTTTGCTCTTGCCCTTGATGAATTTTATGCTGCCAGCCTGGCCCACGATAAAACCCGTGCAGGAAGAGAATGCGCCAGGTCCCATTTAATACTCATCGGGCGTGAGCCTTCATGACGCCTGTAATTCAATGGACCCGCGAACAGATAAGGGGCCGTAAGTCCGTTTGAAAGCTTGTTCCGGTTGCGAATAAACAGCAACGGGGTATAGTTTTGCTGTTGATGGTGAATATAACGCAGACCGGTAGGGGTGTCTTCGCCTGTCGTAGATTGGCTCTGCCAATGAAAAAGTCTCTCATTTACGGCATAGTCCTCATACATGGTCGTTGGCGAAAAATCTGCTTCGCTTTTGTTGATGTCGGCAAAAAACACATCGAGTTTGCGTTCCGGAACATGCAGAACGCCCTCTCGTGAAGCCCTTGTTTTTTTAAAAGAACCCAGTCCAAGAGCGAGGAGGACCTGCTCTCGCGTATAAGACGCATGTAAAACAAGGGGTCCGGTTTTTTCCGTAAATTGGATGAGTGGCAGGGGCGTACGATGTTGAAGTAACCAATCGAGAAGTTCGATCAGATCTTTTTTGAGTCCGGAACGGGATGCGAAAAAACTATGTACCTGTTCGAGGGTACCCGCTTGGGGCCTTTTGTTATTCCATAAAACGCTGTGCAATAAAACCCGGGTCAAATCGGATTGAGCCTGACCGGTTGTGATGAGCTTTCCGGCATCTCCTATCAGATGCGGATCATCCATTAGACAAAGGCGTCGAAATCCTTTTGCGATTTCCGTATCAAACTCAATCATATCATCTTCTACAGCTTCGCCTTCAGCCCTGGCAATCAGTACGTGCGGCAAACCGCGCTTGAAGATTTCATCAGGTGTATCGAGGCTCAGAAAATCCAGAATATTCTGCAAGCTGATATGTCCTTGAATACGGTTTCTGAGCTGGCGAAGTTCTCCAAGCAGGCGCTCACCGCGCAGGCAGGCAGTAGCTGCACGAATATTGTTCAGCACATGCTCCTGAGCCTGCTTTTCAAGATGTATCAGACAGCCGGATGGAATAAACGGAAAGCCATTTTTAATCTGGTTGTCAATCCGCAATTCCGGTCGGCTGGTCAGCGCTTGAAAACGTTTCGCAAAGCTGAACTTGTGGTGCTGTGGCGCAATAAAATCAAGCACCGTGAGGTGTGATTTTTCTTCATGCAGGCGAAGACCCCGGCCAAGTTGCTGCAAAAACAGGGTGAGGCTTTCTGTTGGACGTAAGAATAGAACCGTATCAACGCAGGGAATATCAATCCCCTCATTGTATAGATCCACCGTGAAAATAAAGTTGATCTGGCGATTCGATAGTTGTTGCTGAGCCTGGTGTCGAACGTCTTTGGGAGATTCGCCATGCAGGGCAATGGCTCGGATGTTATGTTCATCGCAGAATCTGGCCATAAATTTTGCGTGTTCAACACTGACACAAAAACCCAATCCGGCTACCTGCCTGATATCGGCGACATAACGCGCTGTCTGGCTCATAACCCATGCAGCACGTTTCTGATTATCTTCCAGACATTCACGCAGCTGGGTGATATCATAACCACCGCGTTTCCAGGCAAAAGCAGAAAAATCAAGCTCATCTAAATCAGGAATGCCATAATAGTGAAACGGGGATAAAAGAGCGCGCTCAATGGCTTCCGGAAGCCGGATTTCATGGGTAAAGGCGCCACCGAAATCCTGCCGGATATCCTTGCCATCCATACGCTCCGGAGTAGCAGTCAAGCCCAGTAACGTGAGCGGCTTTATGTGATCAATTAAATTTTGATAACTGCCAGCACTGGCATGGTGGGCCTCATCCAATACAACATAATCAAAATGGTGCGGTGCAAAACGATTAAATCCCCGGCTGTTCCAACTTTGCACCGTACAGAACAGATGGTCAGTTTGTGTATTTGTTGCACCACTTGAAACAAGGTCGCCGTAGCTGCCGTCATGTAAAACCTGGCGAAACGCATCACGAGCCTGCTTAAGGATTTCTTCGCGATGCGCTACAAACAGCAACCTTGAACCCCTGCCTTGTTCTGAGCAGAATCGTTTATAGTCAAAAGCGGCAATCATCGTTTTGCCGGTACCCGTAGCCGCAATTACCAGATGCTTATGCTTCCCGGATTTTCGCTCTGCATCGATGTCTTCGAAAATGGTTTGCTGGTATCCGTAAGGGCGCAGATCAAAAAAAGAAACGGTATCATTTTCTGTTGATTCACCCCGTTCCCGCAACAGTGCATGTTCTAATTCTGGAAGGTCCTCAGCAAGGCAGGGGGTAAATTCTGCGCTATCCTCCCAATGCGACTCAAATGTGGCAACCGCGTATCGCCATAAGTGCTCTGTCTCATATTGGCTGATTTTAGCCGTCCATTCCAGGCCTTCATCGAGTGCTGCTTTCGAAATATTTGCAGATCCGATGTAGGCAGAGCCGAATCCTGTAGCGCGGTGAAACAGATAGGCCTTGGCATGCAGGCGCGTGCGCCGGGTGTCATAAGAAATCCGTATCTCGGTGTTGGGAAGTTCTGATAAAAATTTAATGGCTTTAAAATCAGTTGCACCCATGTAAGAAGTCGTTGCGATACGCAATCGCGGCCCCCCGTCAGGTGCGGGTTGCCGTGTAAATTCCTGTAAAACATGCAGCATGGGTACGATGCCGGAGTATTTGATAAAAGACACAAGCCAATCCGCCCGATCGCATGTTGCCAATTCTTTCATCAACTGGATTCGAAGTGCCGGACTTCGTGAACTGCCTGTAAGAAGCGCAGAAACAGACAAAGGGGTGTCCGGGCGGACTCCGGGTGCTGTTAATGGGGGTTCAGGCTTAATTTGTTGAAGGGTATCGGAAGAAACCAGAGACAGATCTTTCAATATCGACCGCATTGTTTCCGGTGTTTGAAGGGCCGCCTCAAGGGCATCTTTCAAAAATTCGCTTTTTATCCCGGCGATCGTTTCTGCAATAAAGGCAGCTATCTCTCGTGCCAACGGGATAACCAGGAGATGGGGCAACTCTTCAGGGTCTATGGATGCCCATTCGGCACGATCCAACAAACCTTCATTTTGCAACCGCTGGTGCAGCTCATGTGTGTGTAAAAGGTCATATAGACCCGTTGGAAGACTTGTCACCCTGCTTCCCTTATATTTTTCTGAGGCGTTTTTCACCCTATTTTGCACAGCGCTTCGTTGATGCCCCGGGTTCCGGGAGTGATGTCTGGATCAAGCGGCATTAAAGAGCGCCTTTATTTTGTTTGCGATAGGAATATCTGCCGGCGCCAATTTATAATTCAGGAGATCATCAAGATCGACCCATTCCGCCTTATCGTGAACAGATAATGTGAAATCCCCATTATCCAAAATTTCTGTGAGCAGGGCCAGAATCTTAAATGCCCCATGCGCGTAATGGTATTCACTTTTGGCCAATATCAGACCTGCCCTGGTATTCAGGTTCAGCTCTTCCTTCAGTTCACGTTCGAGACATGCCTGAGGGGTTTCGCCTTCCTCAATTTTTCCCCCGGGAAATTCCCAGTAACCCGATAGCGCTTCACCATGTTTCCGGCGGGTGAGAAGGACTTTTTTATTTAATATGATGACGGCTGCAGTAACTTGTTTCATGGTTATATAAGATATACTCTTAAATTCACATTCGTCGATTATAGAAGTGTTTGCTTGTTTTAATTTATCCAAAAGCTGCATGAAGCTTTTGCCAACCGTTTTTTCCTCTTCGTTTCGATAGCCGAACCTTTCCATAAAATCTTATAAAAGAGCAATGACTTTTTGTCATATCCTCCATTTTTGTATCAAAAAAGAGGCTATTGACCTGAAATGAGGCAGTTTTAAGACAGCTTTTTTTGTTTATTTTCAGCTAATTATATTGGTACGGCTATTTGTTCTTGCCATTGATGTAAAAAAATTCTTTTTGGAAATCGAAAATATGATTCCGGATTTCATAAAATTTTCTTAGAGACCTCTTTTGGGTATCGAAAAGAGGACTTTAAACCGAATTCAGGGTGGTTTTTTTAAGTTAATTGTTTTTAATTCAGTACGTTAACTTGGTCAGACCCCGGTTTCTGCCGTGGTATCATGATAAGCCTCTCTTTCTTACAGGGCCCCGGCCATCAGGCGATCGGTTTCACATTGGTACTGAGGGGTGTCCAGACGCGGCCGTCGGGTATCGCCGTGCTTCAAAGCGGTTTGCTTCC